>CATPCO010000581.1 GCA_955652925.1 uncultured Xanthobacteraceae bacterium
ATGGAATACGGCGGCGCCATCATCGACGCCATCGACCACTGTCGCGTCATGGGCCTGGTTTTTTCCGCCAGCGCCAACGACTCGCCTCAAATACGGCGCGAGATCGAAAGGGCCGTCGCCAAAGGCGTTCCGATCCTGCCGCTGCGCATTGAGGCGGTCACGCCGACGCAATCGATGGAATATTTTCTCGGCGCCATCCACTGGATCGATGCGCTGACTCCGCCCATCGAACAACACCTGGAGCGGCTGGTGCAGACCGTGAAGGCGATGCTCAACGTCGATGCCGGCGGCCAGGCTCCGCCGGCTCGCAATGATGCGGATTCACGCGTCTCTGTTCCGGAATCGGCGGGAGGAACAGCCCGAGCCATTGCGAAACGGCCGGCGCGACCTTCTTGGCTCCCGCCCGCAATCGGCGCCGCGGCACTGGCCGTTATCATCGCTGGCGGCGCTTGGCTCTATCATCTTGGCGTGGTCGCACTCCCCGCTGCTCCCGGCTCGATCGCGTCACAGCCATCGGGGCCCACCACACTGCGGGCTGCCGCCCAGGCGCGCAACTTTCTCATCGGAACTGCGGCAAAAACAGAGTACTTGCGATGGGAGCCGATCTATTCGGAAACATTGGCGCGCGAATACAACGTCATCATCCCCGAGATTGAGACGCGGTTCGGGCGGGTACACCCAACCCGAACGGAATTTAAATTCGATGATCCGGATGCCATGGTCGAATTTGCCGCCGCGCACGGCATCAAGATGTATGGCCAACCGCTGGTGTGGGGCGGCGAGCTTCCGCAATGGCTCACCGGCGGAAATTTTGCGCCGGGCGAACTTTCCGCAATCCTGAAGGAATTCATTCAAACGACGGTCCGTCACTACCGGGGCCGGATCCAATTTTGGGACGTCATTTGGACCATCTTCGATAATCTCGGCAAGATGAGCAACTCGTTCTGGTTCAAGGCGCTCGGACCCGATTATGTCCAACTAGCATTTGAGTGGGCGCATGAAGCCGATCCGCAAGCCAAGCTTTTTTTCCGGGAGCACATCGGAAATGAACCTCTTGGCGTCCATGCGGACACAACCTACGACTTGTTAAGAAAGTTCAGAGCGCGCGGTGTTCCGATCGATGGCATCGCCATAGGTTCGGCCACGCTCGTGGACCGCTCGCCGAAGCTGCAGGACATGGCTGTGAACATGATCAGACTAGCGGCACTGGGTCTCGATATTTATGTCGTCGATTTTGAGGTCAGCGTGCCAGTGCCGCCGGCCAGCCAGGATTTGCAAAAACAAGCGGCCATATACCGCGATTATTTGGCGACCTGCCTATCGATTTCCGGATGCAAGGGGCTTCTAACCTGGGGATTTACGGACAAGCATTCCTACGCTCCCGACCGGTGGAAAGGTATGGGGGTCGGAGCGGCACTGCCGTTCGATGCATCCTACAAACCCAAGCCCGCCTTTGCGGCGATGCTGGATGTCCTCAATGGTCCGCGGGTTGCGAACCGTTAGGGGATTCCCTTGAACGCGGCCTTGCGTTTCTCGATGAAGGCCTTGAGCCCTTCTGCGAAATCAGGCTCGGCCGCGCTCTGTACGAATGCCTCGGCTTCGCGCTGGAGCTGATTCTCCAGGCTGTTTGACAGCGAATTGTTCAGCAACGCCTTGGTGCGCCCGTACACAGCAGCAGGCCCCGCGGCCAGCCGCGCCGCAAGCTTCATGGTCTCGCCCTCCAGCAAAGCGGCCGCAACGATGCGGTTGACCAGGCCGAGGCGCTCCGCCGCCGCCGCGTCGAAGCGATCGCCGAGAAGCGCGATTTCCATCGCTTTCTTGCTGCCCACGGTACGCGGCAAAGCAAACGTCGATCCGCCGTCCGGACTCGTGCCGATGAGGCAATAGGCGAGCGTGAAATATGCGTCATCGGCGGCGATGGCGAGGTCGCAGGCGAGCATCAGGCTCAGCCCAAACCCGGCGGCGGCCCCGCTGACGCTTGCGATCACAGGCTTTCTCATGCGCCGCATGCTGAGCACGATGCCATGCACGTCGTGCACGAGCTTCTGGAACAGCAGTATCTTCTCGGCCGCTGAGCGACCCTCGATCAGCCCGGAGAACCATTTGAGGTCGCCACCGGCCATGAAGTGCGATCCGCCGCGAAGGACCACGCATCGAACCGTGGGGTCGTGCTCCGCCGCGAAAATCGCATCGCGCAATCCAACCATCAAATGATGGTCGAGCGCATTGAGCGCTGCGGGCCGATTGAGGGTGACGACGCAGATGCCGTTTTCAGCGTGTGAAAGGACGGCAGGCTCGCTCATGGATATTGTACCTATCGCAAATTGGCAGTCCGCGACGCGATCGAAATCCTCGCGCTTGCTCTGCAGTGTGTCCAAGTAATCTCACGCCTGCAGTAGACCTGATCTCCTACTACGCGCAATGGGCTGGGGGGCCAGTACAGTTTCTCCAACCCCACCCTTGTCCCCAAATTGGGGACATGATATTAAGACTCGACTATGCAAGTGATCGCGCGCCGGACTCTGAAGGAATTCTGGCAGCGTCACCCGCAAGCCGAAGGACCAATTCGCGTTTGGTTCGCCGTGGCAAGTAAGGCGCGGTGGCAAACGCCAAACGACATCAAACGTCAGTTCAGTGGGAGTGTCGATTTCGTTCGCGATAATCGCGCGATCTTCGATCTTGGCGAAAACAGGTATAGATTGGTGGTGCACGTGTCTTATAAATTCGGCCGGTTACTCGTGAAGTTCGTTGGAACTCACGCGGAATACGACCGTATCGATCCGGAGACTATCTCATCGTGAAGAGAAGCGCTCGGAAAAGACCTTTCCGCAGAGGGACGGTCCGCCCGCTCCGATCGGAGGTCGACTATGACGCCGCGCTGGCGGAGATCGAGCATTATTTCAACAACGAGCCGAAACTCGGCACGGCCTCGGCAGACCGTTTCGACCTGCTCGCATTGCTTATCGCTGACTACGAAGACAGCCACTGGCCGATTGAGCCGCCGGACCCGATCGAAGCGATCCGCTGGCGGATGGAAACGGCTGGTTACAGCCAGGCGGACCTTGGGCGTCTTATTGGCTCGCGTCAGCGCGCGTCAGACATTCTCGCACGCAAGCGCCGTCTCACAATGGGAATGGCATGGAAGCTCTATCGCGAGTGGGGGATTCCTGCCGAAGCCCTGCTCCGTCCGCAATCACGGCCGCGCCGGCGACGATCGAGCATCGCAGCCGAATAGCGCAACGGCGGTTCCCAGACTCGCGCCACGTCCAGCTGTTGAGTACAGATGGGCGCGGGGATCGATGTCATGCAGCCAGCATACCCAAGTGGTTTCTGCGCTGGAAACAAGAAAAGACCTCAAGGCATGAATCTCGCACTTTGGCTTGAACGTGCCGGCAGGAGCCATCCCGGCCAACCCGCCGCGGGCTACGGCAATCGCGTGGCGCGCAGTTATGGCGAGCTTGCGCAACGCGCCGCCCGTCTTGCCGGAGCGTTGCGCAACCAGCTTCACCTTACGCCCGGCGATCGGGTCGTCATCGCCGCGCAAAATTGCGTTGAGTATCTCGATGTGCTCTACGCCATCTGGCATGCCGGGCTCGCCGCCGTGCCGGCTAATGCCAAGCTGCACGGAACGGAACTCGGTTATATCCTCGAGCATTCCCACGCGAAAGTCTGCTTCGCCTCACCGAATATCGATGCCGCCATTGCGGCGCATGCGCCCGCAACCTTGCAGCGGCTTCTCACCATCGGCTCCGCCGAATACGAGACCTTGTTGCAGGCCGATGCCGTCGCGGTCACCTTGCGCGAGCCGCACGATTTGGCATGGCTGTTCTACACCTCGGGAACGACGGGGCGGCCGAAAGGGGCAATGCTCAGTCATCGCGCGCTCTACTGGGCGAGTCATGCCTATGCCGCCGAGGTTGATGCCATCGCGCCCGGCGATGCGCTCGTGCACGCAGCCCCCATGAGCCACGGCTCCGGCCTTTACATCATGGCGCATACGGCACGGCTCGGCATTCACGTCGTGCCGGAATCCGGCGGCTTCGAGCCGGAAGAAATCTTCACGCTGTTCACGCACTGGCCGCGTCCGTCCATGTTCGCTGCGCCCACCATGATCCGCCGCCTGCTCGACTGCCGGGCTGATTGCGATGCCAACGGCATTCGCACCATCATATCGGGTGGCGCGCCGCTTTATGTCGAAGACGCCATCGAGGCGCTCGATCGCTTCGGACCATGCCTCGCGCAGATCTATGGCCAAGGCGAGAGCCCGATGACCATCACCACGCTTTCGAAGCAGGACATCGCGCAGCGCAATGATCCGCGCTGGCAGGCTCGCCTCGCCTCCGTCGGCCGGCCGTTCGCCTGTGTCGATGTGATGGTCGCCGGCGCGCAAGAGCAGCCCATGCCTGCGGGCAAGAGTGGAGAGATACTCTGTCGCGGCGACGTCGTGATGGCGGGCTACTGGCAAGATCCGCAGGCGAGCGCCGCCACCTTGCGTAACGGCTGGCTCCATACCGGGGATGTCGGAGCCTTCGACGATCACGGCTATCTCACGCTCAAGGACCGCTCCAAGGATCTCATCATCTCCGGCGGGTCCAACATCTATCCGCGCGAAGTGGAAGAAGTCCTGCTCAAGCACCCGCAGGTGCGCGAGGCCTCGGTGATCGGCAGACCCGACCGCGAATGGGGGGAGATCGTCGTTGCCTATATCGTCGGTACCGCCAAGCCCGACGAGCTCGATGCGCTGTGCCTTTCGCAGATCGCCCGTTTCAAGCGGCCGAAGGGCTATGTGTTCGTGCCCTCACTGCCAAAGAACAACTACGGTAAGATTCTCAAGACCGAGCTGCGCGCGCTCGACACCGGCAGACCATTGCGCTTCCCCGATTCGTCATCGTCCGCGTAAGTGAGAAGGTTGGATCGAGCGCTTGCGAGACCCAACGCTCTTTCGCGGTTACCGATGTTGGTCTCGTGAAGAACTCGACCCAACCTACACGGACTCCTATATCATCGCCCCAACAGCACGGGAGGAACCCATTCATGCGGATCATTGATCTCAGCCGCGAGCTCTATCATCGCACGCCGACCTATCCGGGCCAGCCGCCGATCATTCACGGCATCTGGAAAACCCACGAAGAGGCCTTCGTCGAATCCGGAAACGTGCAGGGCAACTGCGTGATGTTTTTCTCCATGCCCGATCATGGCGGCACGCACATCGATGCTCCGCGCCATTTCGGCAAGAACGGCACGCCGATCGACGAGTATCCGCTTGAGTACTGCTATGTAAAAGGCATCTGCATCGATCTGCGCCACATCCCGCCCAAGGCCGAGATCACCCCCGCCGATCTCGCGAGCGCGGTCGCAAAATCGGGCACGGCCATTCCGAAGGGCGGCACGGTGTTGCTCTGCACCGGGCATCACGAGCGCACCTTCCCGACCCCGGCGTATTCGACCGATAATCCGGGGGTGAACGTCGAGGCAACCGAATGGCTGGCGCGGCAAGGCATCGTGCATTTCGGCATCGATTCCATGCGTCCGGGCCCAATGGGGATCGTGAACTCGCTTGTCCACAAGGCCTGCCTCGACCTCGACATCACCCACATCGAGAGCTTATGCAATCTCGAAGCGCTGGTTGGACAGGGCGAGTTCCGCTTTATCGGCTTGCCGCTGAAATGGCGCGGAGGAACGGGCTCCCCCATTCGCGCCGTCGCCGTGTTCGAGAACTGATCGCCGTGACCGTCATCCAGGACCATTACAGAGACGCAGGCGTTGACACGGATGAGGCCGACGCCGGCTTGGCGAGGCTCAAGCACCGCATTGTGCGAACGTGGCCGCCTGCCGGCGCGCTCGGGGCCGTGCAGCTCGACATTGGATATTTTGCCAATGTCGTCGATATCAATGGTCAGGGGATTGCAATCAGCACCGACGGCATCGGCTCAAAGGCGATGATTGCGAGCTGGCTGCGCAAATACGACACGGTCGGTATCGATTGTGTCGCCATGAACGTGAACGACCTGATCTGTGTCGGCGCCACGCCGGTGTCGATGGTGGATTACATCGCCATTGAGAAAGCGGAAGCATCAGTCATCGATGCCTTGTCCGTCGGCCTTTGCGAAGGCGCGCGAGCGGCGCGTATCTCGATTTCCGGCGGCGAGATCGCCCAATTGAAAGACATGGTGCACGGCTTCGACCTCGCCGGCACTGCGATCGGTTATGTGCCTCTGGACAGGATTCTGGTCGGCGCGAACATAGAACAAGGTGATGTCGTTATCGGTATCGAGAGCAACGGCATTCACAGCAACGGGTTTTCTCTCGCGCGGCGAGCGTTTTTTGAAAAAAACAATTACAAGCTCTCGCACTATTTCGAGGAGCTCAAGTCCGACCTTGGCACCGAGTTGCTGCGCCCGACCCACATCTATGTGCAAGAAGCGGTTGAGCTCATGCAGCGCGTTGCGAAGGTGCGCGCGCTCATCCACGTCACCAGCGACGGCTTTCTGAATTTGACCCGCGTCAAATCCGACGTCGGATACGTCCTCGATGCTTTGCCGCCGGTTCCTGCTATTTTTTCGATTATCCAGCGTCTGGATGGCACCGGAGATGCTGAGATGTTTTCTGTCTTCAACATGGGGATCGGTTTCTGCGCGGTGGTGCCGGAGGCTGACGCGCCGCTCGCCGTTGCCATCTTGAGCAGCCAGGGCAAGCGCGCACACCGGATCGGACATGCTGTTTGCGACGCTGCTCGAAATGTGACCCTCCCCCAACACAGGCTGATCGGCCAAGGCAAGCATTTTCGACGTCAGTAGTTGGGTCGAGCCTTCTTCAAGGACGATTAATTAATTGCTCACCCTACAGGATCTTGCCTTACCCGATCACGTTCGCGGCCTTGAGCAGCCCCCACACATCGACCACCGGCTTGCCGGCGAAATCGAGTTCCCGGTAGGCCATATGCGGCGCACAAAGAATGAGCAGATCGCTTCTCCCGATCACCTCATCGAGATCCATCAGCTCCGGGTCGGCGCGCACAAAGGGATCGGTTGTCAGCACGCGGGCCGCAAGGGGAATGAGCGCCTTCTTGAACTTGTAGCTCAACGAAGCGCGGGTGTCGTCGATCTCGGCCTTGAACGCCATGCCGAGGAGCCCGACCGTCATCCGCCCAAGATCGAAACGGCGGTTGAGATCGTCGACCACATGCAGCACCAGCCCCTCGTTCACCAGCATGGCCGCATTGCCGAGGCTGAACTGGTTCTGCGCGAAGGCCGCAAGCTGCATCGTGTCCTTGAACAGACAGGGACCCGCCGCAAATCCCGGGCTCGGAATGCCGCGCGCGCGGGGGTAATTGTGTTTCATCGCGTGCGCAATGCGCCGGTAATCGAGGCCAGCGGACTTCGAGATCAGATAGAACTGGTTTGCGATCGCGAATTCGATATAGCGGTAGGCGTTGTTGAACAGCTTCGCGAATTCCGCCTCGCGCGGCTTGACGATCACGCGCTCGCAGGTGATCGGAGCAAACAGTGTCGCGGCTTCCTGCTCGGCTTCCTTGGTCGTGCCGCTGATGATCTGCGGCGTTTCCTTGAGCTCCTTTATTCCGCTCCCCTGCACCACGCGCTCCGGGCAGAAGGCGAGCTTGAGCGAACGGCCTTTGCGCTTGAGATGGCTGTCGATCCACTCGGTGGTGCCGGGAAAGACGGTCGAGCGCAACACCAGAAGCTGGCCCTCGTGAAGGTGCGGCAGGAGCGCATCGACGCAGTCCGCAACAACGTTGCGCACCGGATTGAGGAACTCGTCGACGGGCGTCCCGATGGTGATGATGACCGGCGCGCCGGGCGAGATTTCGGATGGCTTCGAGGTAAAGACCAGGCGTTCGCGCGCAAGCGCCCGCGTCAGCAGCTCTTCTCCGCCGAGCTCGATGAACGGCAGCCTGCCCGACCGCAGCGTTTCGAGCACGTCCCGATCGACGTCGTGAACATTGACGCGGAATCCCGCCTCGGCGAAAGCGAGCACGAGTGGAATGCCCACGTGGCCTCCGCCGCCGACAATCGTGAGGTCCGCGTTTTCAATGCGCGCGCCCGCACTAGCGGTTGTGCTCGGTGCTGAAAGATTCACCCGCGCCCTCCAATGGTGGATGCCACGTTTGGTTGGCTTCCCCCCGCAGGCTCCCTCATACCGCCCCGGAAGGGGGAGGTCGACTTCCTTTGCTTCGCGTTGCGAGGCCAAGAAAGTAGGTTGGGGCGGGCCGGGGCAGAATAACAGGC
>CATPCO010000582.1 GCA_955652925.1 uncultured Xanthobacteraceae bacterium
ACTCATATGGCGTTTCGTGCGTTGGCTTTGTTTGGTAAAAATCGGCCCGCGTGGAATTGTATTTCCTCATTGAAACAACGCGCCGATGCAAGCTGGGGATTGCGACGCTAGGACCTCGTTTGCCGAGATGTGAGCATGAAGCTCACGCTGTTTGAGCTGAACGCGGATAGTGGCCTCAAAGCCAAAGATCGGCAACTGGCCGCCGCGGCGCTCGCGCGCCACGTGTTTCTCCGGCATCATGGATCGTTTCCCCAACCTCTAACAACTGAAGGAGAGATGCGATGAAATGTGCGAGTTTGGTATTGATCATCCTCGCTGCCGTGGCCACGGCCGCGGGAGCTCAGGACGCAATTCCTGATTTGAGAGGTACCTGGTCGGGCAAGGGCAAGTCGATCGTCTTCGGCAGCAACCCTCATCATCCCGGCGCGCAAACTGCGACGGATGCGCCGCGCGTGCGCGACATCGAGGCGACCTATGTCGTGGAGGGCCAGGAGGGCCGGCTCGCCTGGGGGCGCTCGTCGTCGGCGGTTGCCGATACCAAAGAGCCGTTCGCCTGGGCGCTTGGGAGCGACAACAAATCGATCCTCGGCGCCGATATGGACGGTTATTTTTACATCACGCTCATCTCGTCCGATCGCATGGAGAAATGTTACGTACAGAACGGCATGAGCCCCACGCACGCAATAGTGGCAACATGCCACATGATGGATCGCGTGAAGAGGTAATCGTTACAACGGTCCGGCGAAGAGGTGGCTGACACCCACGCGGAAGATGTTGTCGGTGTATTTGTGGTGCACGACAACGTCTGCCGCGGTCACACACGGGAACCCGGCGCCGCTCACACAACCGACAGTCACATCAAAAATGCCGACTGAGACGTAAAGGTATTCGGCTTTCAGCAACCAGCCTTTGGGCAACGCATATTCGAGGCCGCCGCCGAACGTCCAGCCGGTGTGCAAGGTCGAATCGTTCGTCGTTTCGATCGCGTTCACCCGGACCGAATCGGTCGACTTGACGGTCTCAAACGCAAGGCCACCGGTGACGTAAGCGAGCACGGCATCAAACGTTATGCCGAGCCGCGGACGCACGGTCACCAGGACCGAACCTTGCGGCGAATTGCTCAATGCGGCAGGTGTCGCCCGAGCGAGGCCGGGCACGACCAACGTTCGCGTGTTCGTCCCAGCGAGCCAGTTGACGTCGGTTTCAATCCCGACCACGACCCTGCCGAACTGAAAATTGTAGCCTGCCTGCACGCCCGCGATTGCGCCTTTCGCGGTGATCGAAACGGGAGAGAGCGCATCCAAAGTTGCTGCGCCTGCTGCGCCATAATTCGCGATGCTGGTTGTCGTGGTAATATCGTCCTTGGACCAATGGCCGCCGACAGTGGCGCCGAAATAGAGTCCAGCCCAGCCGGGAATCGCCACCACGGGCGGAGGGAAATAAACCGGCACAGGCACCGCGACATCCGCCGCCATCGCAGGCGCGGCTGTGAGTACCGCAAGGGCGATCGCTCCGAGTACGCGCAACTGCATTGCAATTCCTTCGGATCGACTTCGCAGAGCAGCCTAGCAGAGAACACCGGAACCGAGTGTTGCAGCGGCGCCACACTTGGCGATCTTGATCGGACTATCAACGAATACCCGCGCGCATGAAACTTTGCACGAACTGACGCTGGAATAAAAGAAAGGCCAACAGCAGCGGGGCCGAGGTCATCAGGGTCGCCGCGCAGATGACGGACCAGTCGACGCCCTGGTCGGTCGAGGCAAACACCTGCAGGCCAACGGTGAGCGGGCGTGCCTCAACCGAGTTGGTCACAATCAGCGGCCACAAAAAATTGTTCCAGTGATAGCTCACGGAAACGAGGGCATAGGCGATGTATACCGGCCGGCCCAGCGGCACATAGACTCGCCAAAGCACCTGCAGGGCGCCCGCCCCTTCGACCCGGGCAGCTTCGTCAAGCTCGCGCGGGACGGTCTTGAATGTCTGGCGCAGCAGAAAGACGCCGAACGCCGAGGCAATGTAGGGGAGCGCGATTGCCGGAATGGAATCGACGATGCCCAGCCTGGTCATGGTGCGGTAGTTCTCCACGATCAACACGTCGGGCATGATCATGAGCTGCACGAGCACCAGCGCGAAGGCAAGCTCGCGCCCGGCGAATTCGAACCGCGCAAAGGCGTAGGCGGCAAGCGTGCAGAGCACCAGCTGGCAGCTGAGGATCAGCGTAACCAGCGCGAAGGTATTGAGAAAATAGCGCGCAAATGGCGCGGCGCTCCAGGCGCGAGCGAAGTTGTCAAGTGTGACGGGCGCGAGTGGGACAAATCGCGCCGAGTATTCGGCGGGATGAAACGCGCTCCAGATTGCGTAGAGGAGCGGGAGCAGCCAGAGAATTGCGAGCAGCCAGGCCGCCGCCGATTCGAGCAGGCGCCATGGGCCGTGCGGCGCGTATGCGATGCTTTGCACCCTCATCGGTAGTGAATGCGCCGTTCGAGAACCAGGTATTGGGTCAGTGCCGCGGTCGCGAGCAACGCGAGCAGCACCATCGTGAGGGCGGCCGCGTAGGTGCTGTCCCAATATTTGAAGCCGACCTCATAGACATAATAGAGCAGGAGGGTGGTAGCGTTGTCGGGACCGCCGCGCGTCATGACGATGATATGGTCGACGGTGCGAAATGCATTGATCACGGCATTGACGAGGACGAACAGCGTTGTCGGCATCAGCAGCGGGAACTGCACGCGGCGGAAGAAGGTCAGCCGCGATGCGCCTTCGAGCGCCGCCGCTTCCCCGAGGACCGGAGAGATTTGCTGAAGTGCGGCGAGATAAAAGATCATGAAAAAGCCGGCCTCTTTCCAAATCGTCACCGCAATGACGCAGACAAGCGCGGTCTCGGGAGTGCCGAGCCAATTGTGCGCCCGCGCCCCGAACAGCGACAGGACCTGATCGAGCAGCCCGTATTGGGGCGTGTAGAAGAAAAGCCAGATATTCGCCACCGCGATCATGGGCAGCACGGTGGGCGTGAAATAGGCCATGCGCACCGCGGCGCGACCAGCAATGCGGTCATTCACCCACAATGCCATCAGGAGCGCAAGCGCGATCGATAGCGGAATGGTGCCGAGCGCAAACCACAGATTATTGACAACCGACTGCCAGAACACTGCGTCGGCGAGCATCGATTTGTAGTTGCCGAGGCCGACGAAGAGCGCCGGCCGACGCGGCCTCGGTGTCGACCAGAAGCTGTCGAGGAACGTCGCGAGCGCGGGCCAATGGGTGAACAGCGCAAGCAACGCCATCGCGGGCAGCAGCAGCAGCCAGCCGTGCACGGCATCGATGCCGCGCCGCGTCATTGCGGCCTCACCGATACGCTTTGAGCACCCGCTCGGCTTCGGACTGGGCGTCTTTCATGGCCTGGTCGGGATTTTTTGAGCCGGTCAGGGCAGCCTGGAGTCCGTCGTTGAGCGCTTTTGTAACGCGCTGGTTGTCGTGGGTGGAAAGCTCAGCGACCGCATATTGCAGCTGGTCGCGCGCGACGGCCGCGGCTGGAAAGCCCGCAACATAATCCTTCATCTGCGGTGTATCCCACGCATCCGGACGAACCGCCACATAGCCGGTGTCGATGCCCCATTGGGCGGCACGCACCGGCGCGGTCATCCATTGCGCGAATTTCAACGCAGCCTCCTGTTGCGCGCGGGCGGTCTTGTTGAAAATGTAAAAATTTCCGCCGCCGGTCGGTGTGCCGCGGCGCTTGCCGGCCGGCAGCATGGCAACCCCGAACGGGAATTTCGCATTGCTGCGAACGTTCGTGAGATTACCCGTCGTGGTCCACATCATCGCCGTCTTGCGCTCGAAGAAATCCTTTGGCGTCGTGCCCCATTCGATGACACCCGGCGCCATCACCTTGGACTTGCGGCCGAGATCGACCCAGCGCTGGAGCGCCTCGGCGACCGCAGGCTTGTCGAAGAAGGTGCGGTCACCCGCCTGGCTCATCAGAATGACATCGTTCTGGGTCGTGAGCGCCTGGAATAGCCAATACGGAAAACCGGAGGAGGGAATCTGCATGCCCCATTGCATGGTGTTTCCCGATCCATCGCGCTGGGTCAGCTTTTCGGCAAATGCAAGTTCTTCCGCCCATGTTGCGGGCGCCTTTTCCGGATCGAGCCCCGCAGCTTTGAAAGCCTCCTTGTTCCAGTACAGCACGATGGTGGAACGCTGGAATGGAATCCCCCAGGTCTTGCCGCCGGTCTGGCTGTTTTCCATGAAGGCGGGAAAAAAGCTCTTGATCCAATTCTTGTCCGCCTCGCTCTGGGCAAAGCCGTCGAACGCAACGATCGCTTCTTCGTCGATCAGCGAGAACATGTCCGTGGACAAGAGGACGGCAGTGACCGGCGGGTTGCCTGATTTGTGCGCGGTCAAAGCCTTGACGATCGTTTCCTGATAGGTGCCGGCGTAAATCGGCTTGACGCTGATTCCGGGATTTTCCTTCTCGAAATCGGCGACATAGCCGTCGATGATCTTGGTGATGGGGCCACCGACTGCGATCGGATAGTAAAACGTGATTTCAGTTGCGGCGCGAAGGATCGCAGGCGCCGCCAACGTCCCGGCTGCGGTCGCCGTTGATCCAATCACGAATTGCCGTCGATCCATCTCCCACCTCCGTGTTGGCGGCATATTTGCCGCATTATTTTCCTGCGATACGACGATGCGATGACGCCTCGAACCAATGGGCATCCTGCGGCCGCCATTTGAGGTAGATGTTGGCTCCGGCGGGAGCAGCAAATCGCCCGGAGCGCCGTACTATCACCGTTTCCTCGCCGACGCGTGTTTCCACCTGGGTATCCGCTCCGAGATATTCGGCGGCAATGATGCGCGCTTGCAAGCCTGCTTGCGCAAGCGCGACCGATTCCGGACGCACGCCGGCGATGAGCGCTTCCGGCGCGTGTCCAGCGGGCATGCCCGCGAGCAGCTCCGGACATTTCGCGAGCACTCCCGCCGGCAACAAGTTCATTGCCGGCGCCCCGATGAAGCGCGCCGCGAACACCGTTTCGGGCTGCTCGTAGAGGCTTGCGGGTGTGCCGTTCTGCTCGATATGTCCGGCGCGCATGAGGATTACGCGGTCCGCCATGGTCATGGCTTCGACCTGGTCGTGGGTGACGTAGAGCATGGTGATGCCGAGGCGGCGTTGCAGAGCGCGAATTTCCCGCCGCATGTCGCCGCGTAATTGCGCGTCGAGGTTCGACAATGGCTCATCCATGAGGCAAACGGCGGTTTCGGCGACGACCGCCCGACCGAGTGCAACGCGCTGTTGCTGGCCACCGGAGAGCTGGGCTGGCTTGCGGTCGAGCAAGCGCTCGAGGCCCAGCATATCCGTAGCGCGCTTGAGGCGGCCATCGCGCTCCGCGCGGGGCACGCCGCGAACGCGCAGGCCGAACAGGATGTTTTCGGCGACCGACAGGTGCGGAAACAGCGCATAGGACTGAAACACCATTGCCACGCCCCGGCGCGCAGGAGGTTCGCGCGTCACGTCGCGGCCGGCGATTTCGATTGTGCCCACATCCGGATTTTCGAGCCCGGCGATCAGGCGCAGCGTGGTCGATTTTCCGCAGCCTGATGGTCCCAGCAGCACGACCAGACTGCCGGCTTCGGCTGCAAAGCTTACACGATGGACCGCCGGTTCGCCGCCCCACGCTTTGGTCACTTCGCTGAGGCAAACCTGCGCCACTGCCGCGTTCTCCTCGGCCTTGCCTGAATCGGCTATTAAGGATGCAAGCGCTCGGACGTGGCAAGAGCTCGCCTTTCGGGCATGCAGCTTCCTCTGCTAGCGTCCCCAACTTCGCGCACGGCAAGAACAACGAAATGGCTGTTCAATCAATTGCGATCCTCGGAGCGGGACATGGCGGTTGCGCGGCGGCTGCCGATCTTGGCAAACGCGGGTACTGCGTGCGCCTGCACGCGCGCAATCCCGATCACCTCGCGCCGCTGCGTGCCCGCGGGGGCATCGAGGCGCGCGGGATCGTGCAGGGCCTTGTCCCGATCGAGCTGATGACCAGCGATGTTGCGCAAGCCGTTCACGGCGCCGATCTCATCATGCTCGTCGTCCCCTCGGTGGCGCACGCCCATTATGCGCGCGCCCTGGCACGGCTTATCGATGGCAGCCAGCCTATTTTCATCAATCCCGGGCACACCGGCGGCGGACTGCACTTCCAGCAGGAACTGCGCAAGGCGGGATATCGGGGTTCCGTGCGCAGCTGCGAGACGGTCACCTTGACCTACATCGCGCGTATGGAAGCACCGGGTGTGGTCGGCATCTACAGTTACACCAAACAGCTGCGTTTTGCCGCTCTTCCCGGCCGGGAAGCCGCCGCGCTGTTCGAATTGATCAAGCCGCTTTATCCGGAAATCCGGCAGGCGGCGAACGTGCTGGAAACGGGGCTGTCGAATCTCAATGCAGTGTTCCACCCTCCCGGAATGATCATGAATGCGGGTTGGATTGAGCACACCGGCGGGGACTTTCTGTTTTATCGCGAAGGTTTTACCGGCGCGGTCGCAACGGTGACGGCGGCGGTCGATGCCGAGCGCATGGCCATTGCGAGGGCTTTGGGCATTGCCGTCACGCCTTTCATTGACGTCTTCTACGAGGCTGGGCTGACGACGAAGGCAGCACGCGACAGCCGCGACATTGCGCGCGCGTGCAAGGAGAGCGAGCCGAACAAGACCATCAAATCTCCTCCCTCGCTTGATCACCGTTATGTGCACGAGGACGTCGGTTACGGGCTTGTCCCGATGGCTGCGCTCGGAGGGCTAGCCGGGGTACCGGCGCCAACCATCGCCGCACTGGTGCAGCTTGCGAGCCTTGCCGTAGGCGTCGACTATATGCGCGAGGGGCTCACGCTCGATCGGCTGGGTCTCGCGGGGAAATCGCCGTCCGAGCTCCTGCATTTGGTACAGGAAGGGGTGTAATCTCATAGGTCGGGTCGAGCGCTGGCGAGACCCGACACTGCGACGGCTTGTTGGGTCTCGTGAAGAACTCGACCCAACCTACGTTCTCTCCTGCATCGTCGATGGCCGACGCAAGCGTTGGGTCGCGCTCGACCCAACGACAAACGTGGAGCGCTGATGGAACACGAAGTCCTTCGCAAGCTGCGAGCCGCCATGCTGCGCGCGGGCCATGACGCGCTGGTGGCGTTCTCGCAGGACAATGTCACCTACACGGCGGGCTTCCTGGTGCCGAGTCACGCAAGCAATCGTTTCCGCCGTACCATTACCATTCTGGCAGGAGAGAGATTCGCGGCACAGATCGTGGTGAATGTGGAGGAGAACCTGGCGCGGGAGCGCTCGCGCTTCGCCGATATTCGCGCCTATAACCAGTTCACGCAGGATCCTGCTGACGTCCTCGCTGATGCGCTCGTCGAGGCGGGCGTGGCGTCAGGGCAAATCGCAATCGAGCTCGATTACATGCCGGCGCAGGATTACATGCGCTTGCGCGAACGGTTGCCGTCGGCGAAATTCGTGCCGTGTCGCGAGCTCTACTTCAACGCGCGCATGATCAAAACCAATGAAGAGATCTCGCTCCTCAAGCAGGTCGGGCGGTTGACTGACCGCGTGGTCGGAGACGTGTTGCGCGAAGTTCGTCCTGGCATCACCGAGAAGTCGCTCGCACAGATGATCGGCAACCTCATGTTGGAGGGCGGTTGCGACGGGCTCAAATGTCAGGTCGGCTCCGGCGTGCGCAGCGGGATCACCAACTGCGCGCCGACCGACAAGCCGATTGAGTCGGGCGATATCCTGCGCATCGAGGTCCTCGGCGACATGAAACATTACCGCTCAAACGTGACTCGCACCGCCATACTGGCCGAGCCGACCGGCGAGCAGCGCGGAATCTGGAGCGTCATGATCGGCGCGCGTGAGACCTGCAAGGCCATGCTCAAGCCGGGGACGGCGGTGGCAGACCTTTATCGCACCTACGTCAAATATCTACGGGATCGAGGCATCGAGCCCACACTGAAATTTCTCGGGCACGGCATCGGCCAGACCATTCATGAGGAGCCATATATCACCGATAGCCGCAGCGTGGTGCTGGAGCCGAATATCACCTGCACCATGGAGCCGCTCTATATGATTCCCGGACGCATGGGCTTCCATGTCGAGGACATGTACCTCATCACGCCGGACGGCTTTGAGGCGCTGACCGGCACGATCACGCCAAATGACGAGCTGATACGGGTGGGTTGAACGGTGTCCGTGCGCATCGGCGTGAGCTTCGATGGTTTCATTCCGACGGGGGAAGCGATTGCGCTCGCAAAGCGCGCGGTCGCTGCGGGAGCGAAAAGCCTCTGGATGGCCGAGCACCTGGGCTACCGGGAAGCGATTGCCACCTGCATGGCATTCGCGATGAAGGTGCCTGGTAGCGTCCTCGTGCCAACGGCAGTCAGCCCGTATCTCTGGCACTCGATGCCGACCGCCATGGCCATGGCGACGCTCGATGAAGCCGCGCCCGGTTGCGCAGCAATCGCCGTCGGCACCGGCAACCCGCTTTTTCTTGCCGAATCCGGCCGCGCGGTTGAGAAACCGGTGCGAGCGGTGCGGGAATTCACAGAGGCCCTGCGCAAGCTGTGGAGCGGCGAGGCGGTGCAGGCCAACGGCGAGTTCGTGCAACTCGCCGGCGCGCGGCTCGCGTTCAAGCCGAGCGCATCCATTCCGATCTATGTCGCGGCGATCGGCCCCGACATGCTCCGCCTCGCCGGCAGCATTGCGGATGGGGTCGTTCTGTCGGCAGGATTGTCGACCGACTCGGTTCGCGTGTCCATCGCGCGGTGTGTCGAAGGCGCTGCAACGAGAACTCGTGATCACGCGAAATTCCGCCGCGCCGGCTATCTGTTTTTTGGAACTTCACGCCATCCTAAGGAGGCGCTCGATGCGGTGCGCCAGAAGCTTGCCTTCGTAATGCGCAACAAATTTCTGGCAGCCAACATCAAGGCTTCCGGGATTGCCGTCGATCAGGAGGCCGTGATTGCAGCCATTGCGCGGCGCGATCTCGCGGCTGCGAGCGCGCTGGTGCCCGACGAAGCGGTCGAGGCGTTCGGAATTGCCGGAACACCGGAGCACGCCAGCCGGCGGCTGCGGGAATTCCTCGAT
>CATPCO010000583.1 GCA_955652925.1 uncultured Xanthobacteraceae bacterium
AGCGATGCGTCTTGCTTCGACGAAGGTGCCGCTGCCACGCTCGGCCCGCACCAGCCCGCGTTCGGCAAGAGCAGCAATGGCCCGACGCACGGTGTGGCGGTTGACTCCAAAGCGCGCTGCCATCTCGATTTCGCCGGGCATCTTGTCGCCGCGTAGAAACGCGCCATTCGCGATCGACTGCTCAAGCTCGTCGGCGATACGGCGCCAGAACGAGATTCCGGCCGATGAGGGAGGGCGATGACCACTGCGCTTCTTCCTGGGATCGCTTACTGGTGCTGTGCCCATCATTGCCCCTGTTACCGAACAATCATGCATCAAGCGTAGGGTGGGCAGAGGCGCGCATCGCAGACAAGTTTACGCAGTCTGCGCAAGCTTGACTGCGTCCGCGCCGTGCATACCGTAACCGTGCGACCGCGCGCACGGTCAGCGGTGCACGACCGTGCCCATCATCTTGCGCGCCTTTTCCCTCCCTGCAAGCTCTCTAGAGTTGTCTATTAATATAGACAAATAGAGTTGTCTAGTGATATAGATAGGCGATATCTTTTGGCGCCGGCATGGGAACAAATGCGTGAGCGAGTCTCCTCCGGAAGATGTTGATCTGCAGAGCATGCGTCGCGAGGCGATGGCGGTGCTGACGACCAGCAATGCAGCGCAGATTGCACGTCAGCTTGATCTCGTTGGACCAATTCCGCAGAGCGAAGAGCTGCGGCCATCTGAGAGCGGGCTGGTCATGGTGCGTGGCCGTATCGGAGGTGACGGGGCGCCGTTCAATCTTGGCGAGGCGACGGTGACGCGCGCCGCAGTCAAGCTGCAAACCGGTGAAACGGGCTTCTCATACGTGCTTGGCCGTGATGCGGCCAAGGCACGATTGATCGCGCTGTGTGACGCGCTCATGCAGAGTGCGATCTACCGCAGCCTGGTCGAGCGCCATGTGCTGGCGCCGATCCGCACTCGGGTGAATGCGGCGCGCGAGCACAAACAACGGCAAGTCGCCGCAACCAGAGTCGAGTTCTTCACTTTGGTGCGGGGTGAAGGCTGAACATGAACGCCATCATCGCGGGTTTCGCCACACCGGTGCTTTCGGCACAAACGACCTTTCGCGCTGCCCTGAACGCGCTCGCACGCCCGGGCACGATCCATCCGCTCACGGCCGAGCTATCGGCTCCAGCTCCGCTCTCCTCGGCCGCCGCGGCCATGGCTCTGACCTTGTGCGATTATGACACGCCGCTCTGGCTCGATGCCGGCCTGCGTTCGGCCAATGCGGTCGTCGACTGGCTGCGCTTTCACTGCGGATCGCCGATCATCGAGGATCCCGGTGCGGCGGCGTTCGCGATCGTGAGCACGCCGTCCGAGCTTCCGCCTCTCGATCATTTCAATCCTGGACTGCCGGACTATCCGGACCGATCGGCCACGCTTGTTTTGCAACTTGAGTCGTTGCGGTCAGGACCGCAACTCCTGCTCGAGGGGCCGGGTATCCGTGGGAGCCAACTGTTCCGCGCTTCACCGCTGCCTCGAAATATCGCCGCGCAGCTCATGGCCAATCATGCGCTTTTTCCCCGCGGCGTCGACCTGATCCTCCTGGCCGAGCGCGAGGTCGCCGCGCTGCCGCGCTCCGTCCGCATCGTCGGCAAGGATAGTTGACATGTATGTCGCTGCCAAAGGCGGAGAAAAGGCCATCGAGAACGCGCATCGGCTGCTTGCCCATGAACGGCGCGGTGATCCGTCCATCCCTGAGTTGTCGCTCGAGCAGATCAAGGAGCAGCTTCGCCTGGCAGTCGATCGCGTCATGTGCGAGGGCTCGCTCTATGATCGCGAGCTTGCGGCAGTCGCCATCAAGCAGGCGCGCGGCGACTTGATCGAAGCGATTTTTTTGCTGCGCGCCTTTCGCGCGACACTGCCCCGTTTTGGCGGGAGCGAGCCTGTTGATACCGGCGCGATGACAGTGGGCCGGCGCATCTCGGCGGCATTCAAGGATTTGCCTGGCGGCCAGGTTCTCGGCCCGACTTTCGACTATACGCATAGATTACTGGACTCGGAAGGCGCCAGCGCAATGGAGCCCGAGTGTGCGCTAGCGATTACCGCCATGCCGCGGGTGACCGACATTCTTGCCGCCGATGACCTGATCGAACAATCGCCTCGCAGCCGCCCAGACGGTCGGGTCGGCGACCTCACTCAGGATCCCCTCAATTTTCCGGCGGATCGCGACGTTCGCCTGCAAAATCTGGCGCGCGGCGACGAAGGATTCCTGCTGGCGCTCGGCTATTCAACCCAGCGCGGGTATGGCCGCACGCATCCGTTCGCGGGTGAAATTCGGCTCGGTGAAGTGATGATCGAGTTCGAGCCGCAAGAGCTCGGTTTTCCGGTGCCGCTCGGCGAGATCACCGTCACTGAGTGCCAGATGATCAATCAGTTCCGGGGCTCTGCCACCGAGCCTGCCCGGTTCACCCGTGGATACGGACTGACCTTCGGACACAGCGAGCGCAAGGCCATGGCGATGGCTCTCGTTGACCGCGCGCTGCGCGCGCGCGAGCTCGGCGAAGACATAAAGGCGCCAGCTCAGGACGAGGAGTTCGTGCTCTCGCACACGGACAACGTGCAGGCGACCGGCTTCGTCGAGCACCTCAAGCTGCCGCACCACGTGGACTTCCAGGCCGAGCTTGGGTTGCTCAGACGGCTTCGATCCGAATTCAAACAGGAGCGCGAAGCCGCTCACGTTGTGGAAGAGGCGGCGGAATGAGCAGCGCCCCCGCCTACAACTTTGCCTATCTCGACGAGCAGACCAAACGCATGATCCGGCGCGCCCTTCTCAAGGCTGTTGCCATTCCGGGGTACCAGGTGCCGTTTGCAAGCCGTGAAATGCCCATGCCGTACGGCTGGGGAACCGGCGGCGTACAGGTGACCGCATCGATCCTGGGCCCTGATGATGTGCTCAAGGTGATCGATCAAGGTTCCGACGACACGACGAATGCGGTGTCGATCAGGAAGTTCTTCATCAAAACTGCGGGCGTGCGCACCACGACAAGCACGCGGGAGGCGACCGTTATTCAGACACGCCACCGCATTCCCGAGACAGCGCTTGGCGCGGACCAAATTCTCGTGTTCCAGGTGCCCATCCCGGAGCCGCTGCGGTTTCTTGAGCCGCGCGAAACCGAGACGCGCCGCATGCATGCCCTTGCCGATTACGGGCTCATGCATGTGAAGCTCTATGAAGACATCGCACGCCACGGCCATATCGCGACCACCTATGCCTATCCGGTCAAAGTCGACGAGCGTTACGTGATGGATCCCTCCCCGACGCCGAAATTCGACAATCCAAAAATGAACGATTGCGCGGCTTTGCAGCTTTTCGGCGCGGGCCGGGAGAAGCGTGTCTATGCCGTTCCACCCTACACCAAGGTCGAGTCGCTCGACTTCGAAGATCATCCGTTCGAGCGCTACCGCCGCGACGGCACGTGCGTGGTGTGCGGCGCCAACGACAGCTTCCTGGACGAGGTGATTACGGATGATCGCGGTGGCCGGATGTTCGTATGTTCCGACACGGACTACTGCGAGACCCGGCGATCGCGACCCGCGGCGGCGCAAGCGATGGCGCGAGATCATGAGTGAGCAATCGGCGATTCGTGTGCGCGCCGCGGTCGAGGAGGATCTGCCCGCCGTGCTCGATCTCTATGCGCAACCGGATTTCGACCGCGGGGAGGTTCTGCCGTTGGATGAAGCGGCGCGATTGTTCGCGCGCTTTGCGAGATATCCGGACTACACGCTCTATGTTGCCGAGCGCGGCGGATGCATCGTCGGCAGCTTTGCTCTCCTGGTCATGGACAATCTCGGTCATCTCGGCGCTCCGTCCGGCATTGTCGAGGACGTGGTCGTCGCGCCGAGTTCCCAGGGCCAAGGCGTCGGCAAAGCCATGATGGCGTTTGCCCGCAATCGTTGTCGCGAAAAGGCGTGCTACAAGCTCGTGCTCTCATCGAATGCCAAGCGCGAGCGGGCGCACGCGTTTTACGAATCGCTCGGCTTTGCCCGGCATGGCTACAGTTTCCGCCTCGACCTCGCGCCGGTCCGGCAATGACACACCCCACCGAGCAAGAACCGCTGCTCATCGCCGACGGGTTGACCAAGTGGTACGGTCGTCAACTCGGTTGCCGCGACGTCTCGTTCGACCTCTACGAGGGCGAGGTGATGGCCGTGGTCGGGGAATCCGGGTCCGGCAAGACCACGTTGCTGAACCTTTTGTCCGCGCAGATTGCAGCAAGCGCCGGGCGCGTGCTCTACCGCATGCGGGATGGAGTGACCCGCGATCTCGCGGCGCTCGGCGAAGCGGAGCGCCGCCTGCTCGCGCGTACCGATTGGGGGTTCGTCCATCAGGATCCCGCGATGGGACTGCGTATGGGAGTTTCCGCGGGCGCCAATGTCGGCGAGCGCCTGATGGCAGTGGGCTGGCGCCATTACGGCCGCATTCGCGGCAGCGCGACAAATTGGCTGCACCGGGTAGAAATCGATCCCGCGCGCATTGACGATATGCCGGTCACCTATTCCGGCGGGATGCGCCAGCGCCTGCAGATCGCGCGCAATCTTGTAACGCAGCCGCGATTGATCCTCATGGACGAGCCCACCGGCGGTCTCGATGTCTCGGTGCAGGCGAGGCTGCTCGATCTCCTGCGCGGGCTCAGTTCCGAGCTCAAACTTGCGGTCGTGCTGGTGACGCACGATCTTGCTGTCGCGCGTCTGTTATCTCACCGCATTATGGTGATGAAGGAGGGCGAGGTCATCGAAACCGGATTGACCGACCAGGTGCTCGATGATCCCCAGGAGCCATATACTCAGCTCCTGGTCGCTTCCGTCCTGCCCGCCTGAGGACAACATGCGCCCTGTGCTCAAGCTCATTGGCGTATCGAAGACGTTCACCATGCACTTGCAAGGCGGGCTCCGGCTGCCGGTCGTGGCCGGCGTCAGCTTCTCGGTGCAAGCGGGGGAATGCGTCGTGCTTGCCGGACGCTCGGGCATCGGCAAATCGTCAGTGCTCAAGATGATCTTCGGCAGCTACCGCTGCGATGCGGGACAAATTCTCATCCAGCAGGGCATCGCGCGCACGGACGTGGTGCGAGCATCGCCCCGGCATGTGTTGGCTCTGCGCGAGAACATGATGGGTTATGTGAGCCAGTTTCTGCGCGCGGTGCCGCGCGTGCCGGCCATCGATGTCGTTGCCGAGCCGCTGTTCGGCGACGGCACGTCGCGCGACGGCGCTCGAGCGCGTGCGGCCGATCTGCTGCAGAGACTTAACATTCCGGACTCCCTGCAAAGCCTGCCGCCGGCAACCTTCTCCGGCGGGGAACAGCAACGGGTCAACATCGCCCGCGGATTTTTGCCGGAGCGGCCGATCCTGCTCCTGGACGAGCCGACCGCCTCGCTCGATTCCGAGAACTGTGCGGTGGTTACAAGCCTGATCGCTGAAAAGAAGAAACGCGGCACAGCCGTCGTGGCCGTCGTTCACGACGAGACCGTTCGCGAACGCATCGCCGACTCCGTCGTGGACTTGACCCAATTCGCGGCCAGCACGTGAGAAAGCGATGAGCAGATCACAATCCGATTGCATTCTTACCAATGCCCGAATCGTGCTCGCAGATCGCGTTGTCGACCGGGGTTGGCTCGCGGTCGCGGACGGCCTGATTGTTGAAATCGGGGAAGACCACCCGCCCGAGCGCGGCGAGGACCTCGGCGGCGATCTCCTCATGCCGGGCTTGATCGAGCTTCACACCGACCAGCTCGAAGCCCACTACGCACCGAGACCCAATGTCCATTGGCATCCGGTGGCCGCCGTGGTGTCGTTCGACGGCCAGCTCGCCACCAGCGGCATCACCACGGTTCTGGATTCATTGCGCGTGTGGAGTGAGGACGGCGCCGAGGAGGTCGATGGGGAAGCCGCCGTCCTGGCGCAAGCAATTGCGCAGGCGCGCGCCGCCGGCATGCTGCGGGTGAGCCATTTTCTGCACCTGCGTTGTGAAGTCCCGATGCCCAACGTCGTCGCAGAGGCGGCGGAGCTTATCGGACGCAACGACGTCCGGCTGCTCTCGCTGATGGACCATACCCCTGGGCAACGGCAATTCCGCGACGAACAGAAACTTCGCGATTATTATCGCGGCAAAAACGCAAGCCTGACGGATAGCCAGCTTGATGTTTTGTTTGCGCGCCGCATCGAATACCAGGCCGCGTATGCAAGTAAGAACTATCGCAAGCTGGTCGAGCTCGCGCGCACTCACGAGGTGTTCTTGGCGAGCCACGACGATACGACGCTGGAGCACGTCGCGCAGGCGATTGAGGATCGCGTCGCAATCGCCGAGTTTCCAACCACCGTTGAGGCCGCACGCGCCTTGCACGAGGGCGGAATCCGTGTGCTGATGGGGGCGCCAAATCTTGTGCGCGGCGGATCTCATGCAGGCAATGTCGCGAGCGCCGAGCTGGCCGCGATAGGCGCGCTCGATGTTCTCTCTTCCGACTACATGCCGGCGAGTCTGCTTTTGGCGGCGCTGCGGCTTCCCGAAATCGTCCCGGGCGTGGATCTTGCCGCCGCCATCCGCGCGGTCACACGGACGCCCGCGCAGGCAGTGGGGCTCGAAGATCGCGGCGAGATCGCCGCCGGCAAGCGTGCCGATCTGATCCGGGTGCGCCTGGTGGGAGAGTTGCCGGTGGTGCGGACGGTCTGGCACTTTGGCAACAGGGTGGCGTAGCAGGTTAATGGAAGCGGCTCGGCCGGAACAGACATCGCTCATCGGTCCGGGACGGCTGGTGCTGATTGTTGGGCCGAGCGGGGCCGGCAAGGATACCCTGATCAGCGGCGCCCGCCTGGAATGCACAAACGAGCCAGCGATCGTCTTCCCTCGCCGCGTGGTGACGCGAGCATCCTCCGCCTACGAGGACCATGCGACGCTCGGCATCGGAGCCTTCAACCAAGCTCTGGCAGCCGGCAGATTTGCGCTGTGGTGGGAGGCCCATGGTCATCGCTATGGTATCCCGGCATCCATCGACGACGATATTCGTGCAGGCCGAACCGTCGTCTGCAACGTCTCCCGCACGATCATTGATCTTGCCCGGCGGCGGTATGCCCGTGTCGCCGTGGTGCTGATCACGGCGCCGCCGCGAGTGCTGGAGGCGCGGCTCGCGCGCCGCGACCGGCAAAGCGACGGCGATGCCACGGACAGGCTTGCGCGCTCGATCGACGTAACAGGCACCTGCCAGCCTAACTTTGTGATCGGCAATGTCGCGCGGCCGCTCGTCGGCGTTCGCCGGTTGCTGAATGTGATTCGCGATGATCCCGCCATTCTTGTATCGATCTAACTCGCTGATCTGCCGTTTTTCACGCCCGACATGCCGCAGAAGAGATCACAATCTCGGATCGCTCGCGAGGCGCGTCCGCTGCTCGCGGTCGATGGAGATTCGTTCGCGCATAGGGCCTATCACGCTCTGCCGAAAACAATTCTGCGCCGCGGTCGAAGGCAGGCGGGTGCGATTGTCGGCTTCGCCAATTTCCTGCTGCTGATGCATCGCAACGAAGGGCCGCGCGCCGTGCTGGTCGGCTGGGACACGCTCGATGCGCCGACTTATCGCCATAAGGCATTTCCCGGCTATCAGAGCGGCCGGCATTTCGACGAGGCCTTGATCGAACAGCTCGATTTGCTGCCGTCCTTTGTAACGGCATGCGGATTCGCAAACGCAAAGGCGCCAGGCTTCGAAGCCGATGATTTTCTCGCCGCTGCCGTGGCCAAGGAGGAGAAGCGGGGCGGCACTGTCGTCGTAGCGAGCGGGGACCGCGATACCTTTCAACTCGCGTCTGCTTCGACGACCGTCATCCAGCCGCTGCGAGCAGGCGAGATGGCGCGCATTGGCCCCGCCGAAGTGCGCGCGCGCTATGGAGTCGAGCCGAAACAGGTGCCCGACTTCATCGCGCTGCGCGGCGATCCATCAGACAGATTGCCAGGCGCGAAGGGCGTGGGCGAAAAAGGAGCGGCGGCCTTGCTCGCGCGCTACGGCACGCTTGACGC
>CATPCO010000584.1 GCA_955652925.1 uncultured Xanthobacteraceae bacterium
AAGTTCGTTACGCTAAGCTCGGATCAACCTCACACACAGTGAACGCCGAACGAGGGCGGGTTTGCGGGGCACCCCAAAAAACGAATACGCGTATTTTGGGGACCCCGGTCCCGCCCCTACAAGAACCACCAGCGTAGTGCCGCTTTGCGGCCTCGGTTTGGGGTACGGCTTGCTCACATGCGATTGGCCTGGGGTCCGGGGGAGGGGGCGGCCTCGTGCTGTCGCGCGCCATTCCACGGTCGCGCCGATCAGCCACTTAGGCCTCCCGCGAGCGTAGGAAAATCGAGCGGGCGGAACCCGTAATGCGACAGCCATCGCACGTCGGCTTCGAAGAACGCGCGCAGATCGGGCATCCCGTATTTGAGCATGGCGATGCGATCGATCCCCATGCCCCAGGCGAAGCCCTGATACTCGTGCGGATCGAGCCCGCAGTTGCGCAAGACGTTGGGATGCACCATGCCGGCGCCGAGAATCTCCAGCCAATCCTCGCCTTCGCCGAACCGAATCTCGCCCTTTTCGCGGCGGCATTGGATATCGACCTCGAGCGAAGGTTCCGTGAAGGGAAAGTACGAGGGGCGAAAGCGCATCTTCAAATGATCAACCTCGAAGAAAGCCTTGCCAAATTCCTGCAGGATCCATTTGAGATGGCCGAGATGGGAGCTCTTGTCGACCACGAGCCCTTCGACCTGATGAAACATCGGCGTGTGGGTCTGATCGCTATCGCTGCGATAGGTACGGCCGGGAATGATGACGCGGATGGGAGGCTTGTTGGCCAGCATCGTCCTGATCTGGACCGGGGATGTATGTGTGCGCAGAACAAGCGCCGAGGCGTCGGGCTTCGGACGGAAGTAGAACGTGTCGTGCATTTCGCGGGCAGGATGGCCTTGCGGGAAATTGAGCTTGCCGAAATTGTAATCGTCGGTCTCGATGTCCGGCCCTTCAGCAACCGAAAAACCCATATCGGCAAAAATCGCAATCAGCTCTTCGGTTACCTGGGTGACCGGGTGAATGCGCCCGATTTCCGCCGCGGGCTCCCGGATGGGCAAGGTGACATCCACGCTTTCGGTGTTGAGCCGCGCATCGAGCGCCGCGTTCTTGAGCTCATCTCGGCGCGCCGAGATTGCCGCGTTCACGCGTTCCTTCACTGCGTTGATGCGGGCACCCTGGTGCTTGCGTTGCTCGGGAGCAATTGAGCCGAGCGTCTTGAGCAAAGCCGAAATCGAACCATTCTTGCCGAGGGCCGCGACGCGAATGCTTTCGATTGCAGGCTCGTCCGTGGCGGCGGCGATATCGCGCAAAAGCTGTTGTTCGAGAGCGGGTAAATCGGTCATGGCAGTTTTCAGCTGCGCCAGCGTAACGTCTTGGGCTCAAGCGGATTGACGAAGGGACGCCCCTGCGCCTGGGCCGCGAGCCATTCGTCCTTGACGCGCATCCACCAGCGCGCCTGGGTGTCGGCATCGTTGATGAGCATGAGGCGAGGTCGATGGAGGAGGCCCTCACGCTGACGCACCACCACTTGCCGATCCTGGTCGAGAAAAATGCGCATGAAAACCTTGAGCACGGGTGAGACCAAGGCGACCCAGCGCGGTGAGGCCCAGAATATCTGGTGCACTTCCGTCGTCTCGTCGGTGATCGGCGTAATCGCGGTAAGCCCCACGACGGCATGGCGCTCGCCGTTCACTTCCTCTATCCGCAGCCCCGGCAGCTGGTAGGAGATCTCGGTCTCTACTTTGCGCCCGAGCAGGCGATAGACCAGATTTTGCGGCGGCAGCGGATGCCGCAGCATCCGCCATCCCAGCTCGATCGGCTCGAACGTCTTCTCCTTGGGCCGCAGCTTGGTTGCCTTGTGCTTGAACCACCATGAGGTGTGGACGAACGCGGCATGCGTCGGATCCATGAGCCCAAAGGCGGCGTGATCAGTCGAGCAGGGGAACGGCAGCATGATCGCAGCGGCAGGCCGCGCCTCCTCGGGGAACGCCGGAATGCGCGGCGGCTGCACCGGCTCGATCTTGTCGGATATTTGTTTGGTTCGAGGGAAGTAAATCCAGATCAGGCCCTGTCGTTCGACGCAGGGATATGCGCCGCAGCGGATTTTTGAAAGATCGATCTCCTGTCCTTCACGTAGCGACGGGATTTCCACACACACACCTGCGGCGTCGAACCGCCAGCCGTGGTAGCTGCAGGCGATGGTCTCCCCGTCGAATCGACCGTAACGAAGCGGTATTCCGCGATGGGGGCAGATGTCGCGCAATGCAAAGACTTTTCCGTCCAGTCGCCGGCCAATGACGACCGGCTCCCCAAGGAGCGTCTTGTGGGCGAGGCGCCCCGGCGGCAAGTCGGCACCGATCAGCGCGACGTACCACAAACCGCGCAGCAGCTCGGCTTTTAGATCCTGCATACTCTCGCTTCCGAGGACGCGACCTCGCCATCAGCCTGCGGACGCGCCGTGATCCGGCATCAAGCCACGATTGCGGCCTTCGCCTTCTCGACAATCGCCTGAAACGCCGCAGGCTCGCGGATGGCAAGATCAGACAAGATCTTGCGGTCGACCAGGACCCCGGCCTTGCCGAGGCCATCGATGAAGCGGCTGTAGGTCAATCCGAATGGACGGACCGCGGCATTGAGTCTTTGAATCCACAAGGCGCGAAATGTTCGTTTTTTCCGCTTGCGGTCGCGATAGGCGTATTGATTTGCCTTCTCGACGGCCTGCTTGGCAACCCGGATCGTGTTCTTGCGACGGCCGTAGTAGCCCTTCGCAGCCTTGAGGATTTTCTTATGCCTGGCATGACTGGTTACGCCGCGCTTTACGCGTGCCATGGAAATATCTCCTGCGCTGGCTGTCTACCAAGGCTCGATAGAGCCGGAAACTGAATGATCATCCGTTCGGCAAGAAGTACTTCTTCACGTTGTCGCCGTCGGTCTTGAACAGCACGCTGGTGCCGCGCAACTGCCGGATCTGCTTGTTTGTGCGCTTGATCATGCCGTGACGCTTACGGGACTGCTGGAACAAGAGCTTCCCGCCGGCGGTAATCTTGAAGCGTTTCTTCGCGCCGGACTTGGTTTTGATCTTGGGCATTTGGCTCTCCTTTGCGGGGCAGAGCCCCCACTGTGCTCATTCGAGCTGGTGCTGAGCATTTCGCCGTCGCCACGGCAGCCCTGGTGGCCGGGCGACGGCAAAGTGGCTTATGGCAGAGGCAGGACCCAAAAACAACCGCCGGCGCTGTCAGCGAGGCGCCAGCACCATGACCACCTGACGGCCCTCAAACCGCGGTTCCTGCTCGACTTTCGCAATCTTGCCGGTGTCATCCTTCACCCGGTTAAGCAGCTGGTAGCCGAGCTCCTGATGCGCCATCTCACGCCCGCGGAAACGAAGCGTGACCTTGACCTTATCGCCCTCTTCGAAGAATCGCTGCATGGAGCGCATCTTCACGAAATAATCGTGGTCATCGATCATCGGCCGGAGCTTGATCTCCTTGACCTCGACGACTTTCTGTTTCTTGCGTGCCTCAGCCGCCTTCTTCTGCGCCTGATATTTATATTTGCCGTAATCGAGAATTTTGCAGACGGGAGGGGATGAATTTGGTGCGATCTCGACCAGATCGAGCCCGGCCTCCTGCGCCCTCTGCAAGGCGCTCGCAATATCGGTCGGGCCGTGATTCGTGCCTGTCTGATCGATCAATTGGACTTCGCGGACGCGGATCTCCTCGTTGATGCGCGGGCCTTCCTTCGTGGTGGGCTGCGCGGGTCTGGCTGGACGACGAATGGCCTTGCTCTCCTCTGCTGTTGCAACGAGCCTGCTGGGCAAGCTTGCAATACATCAATACTAACCCTCCACAAGTCAACGGTTAATGGGGCAATTCAAGTACGATTCAATGACGGTGACGAGACATAAGGAGACAGTGTCGAATAGGACACACCTTGGTACTGTTCCGATGCGTCGAGATAAGGGTTTTCACGCGCATCGGCGGCCGCTTCGTCAGGTGTCACGGGCGAGCAAAGACGTGTAGACCGCCCGGGTAGCGATCGCGACGCTGCGCGGCGAGAACATGTATTGCGCAAATTGCCGTGCGCGAGCGGCCATGGCGCGATAGGCGGTGTCGTCGAGGCTCAATGCCGTGAGCAGCGCACCTGCAAAATCTGCCGCGTCTCCCGGTTCGGCCAGCCAGCCGGTACGAATGTCTTCGGGCATTTCCGGAGGGGTAACCACATGCTCGGGCAAAATCCCGATATTGGCGGTAATCACCGGCCGGCCCATGGCCTGTGCTTCGGCGACCACACGGCCGAGCACAGGAGGTTCGATTGCTGGCACCAGAACGGTATCAGCAGCAGCCAATGCGGCGGGCATGTCGCGGCAGTGTCCGACGAAGCGAATGAAAGGCAACACGCCCTTGGCGCGGGCTTGATCGGCAATGAAGCGGGCGTATTTGCCAAAGGTCTTGTGCTCGCCGACCATCACCAGCACGAACCCGCTCGCGCCGCTGTCGCGGAGAATGCGCGCGATCTCCGGAACAATCACCTGCCCGTTCCATGGGGCGACCCGTCCGGGCACCACAACGATGCGCTCGCTTGCCGGGACGTTCCAGCTGGCGCGAACGGCGTCATGCCGCGCGGCATCGATGGCCATGGGATCAAAGATCGCAGTGTCAATGCTGCGCGGTATGACGGTCAGCCGCTCGCGCGGCAAGTCGAACCGTTTCATCACCGGTCCGGCGGCATAATTGGACGGGGTAATGACCCGGTCACCACGCGCGAGCGCACTGGCCCAATAGGCGCGCAACCCGGACACGGCGGGGACATCGGGAAGCGTGGTTACGAGCCAAACCGCGATCTGGGTGGCGGCCAGATTAGCCGCCCATGCTCCGCCCATGCTTTGGGCATGGATGATGTCCACCCGCTCGGAGGCGATGAGGCGCTCCAGCGCTTTGGTGCAGCCTCGCAGCCGCAGCGGGTTTTTGGTGGAATTCACGAGCGAAACCCATTCGCCGCCAGAAGCACGCAAATCCTCAACCAGTGGACCTTCCTCAGCTGCGATCAAAGCGCGCGCCCCTGAGGTCAAGAGAGCCCGCGCGACATCGAGGGCGGTTCGCGCGACAGGCTCCTCGCGCAGCGCCGGCACGATCTGCAGGATGGTGGCGCCCGCCAGGGTACGCGCGGGCGCCTGCGTGTCCTCGTGGCTGGTCGTCACGGATACTCGCCGGGGTGGATCAATGGCCTGCGCGGCAGGCTTGCATTCATGGCAAAACTCTGTAGGCCCTCGGCGCGCTCGGACAGCGGGCCCAAATGCACGATGTTTGCCTGAAATTTCTTGAGGTTGGAACCGGGAAAGCGGCCCGTCGCATTGCGGTCCGCATCCGCCAGGGGGCCACGCCCGCACTGCTGTGGCTGGGCGGTTTCAAGTCCGACATGAACGGAATCAAGGCGCAGGCGCTCGATCGCTGGGCCAATGAGCAGGGGCGCGCAATCACTCGGTTCGACTATTCAGGACACGGCGAATCGGGGGGAAATTTCCTCACAGGCACGATCAGCCGGTGGTTGGAGGACAGCCTGGCGGTGTTTGATGCGTTTTGTCGCGGTCCGCAGATCGTGATCGGCTCCTCGATGGGAGCTTGGCTGGCGCTGCTGCTCACGCGTGAACACACACGCCGGAAGCACCCTGGCGCGAGCGTGGCAGGCCTGGTGCTGATCGCGCCTGCGGTGGATTTCACGGAGGAGCTGATGTGGAAGCGCTTCTCTCCCGAAGTGAAGTGTGAAATCGAGCAGAAAGGCGTCTGGCACCGGCCGTCCCAGTATTCGCAAGAGCCCTATCCGATCACGCGCGACCTGATCGAGGATGGCCGACGCCAGCTTCTGCTCGATGGCATGATCGAGACCGGCTGTCCCGTCCGTATCCTTCAGGGCGTGCAGGACCCCGACGTGCCCTGGCAGCACGCGATCGAATTGACCGCACGATTTGCCCAGGACGACGTCGTCCTCACGCTGGTGAAGGATGGCGACCATCGACTGTCGCGCCCCGAGGACATCGAACGCCTTCTCGCAACCGTGGCGGAGTTTTGAGCACACCCGATGAGCAGCTTGTAGTGCGCAAAGGCGCGCATCGCAGACAAGTTTACGCAGTCTGCGCAAGCTTGACTGCGTCCGCGCCGTGCGCACGCGACCACTTTCCTCGGTGGCGCGTTTTCGTTGAGTCGGATGGCGAAGCAAGCAAGCCTGTCGGACGCATTTTGGCATTTGAGAGCCGGTATCTGTCGATGTGGATGCGTGCGCACGGCGCGCCGCAGCCGAGCTTGCAGCAACGACACAAACTATCTGCGCGCGCCTTTGCGCACCCTACGACGGCTACGATTGCGACACCACGGCGGCCCATTCTTCTTCCACCGTGATATCGTGCTCGTTTTGCCGGTGCACCTTCGCGAGCGCTGGGAGCCGATCGCGGTCGAGACGGCCCAGTGCCCATACCGCTGCGCCGCGCACGAGCGGCGAGGCGTCAGAAAGCAGTCGCTCGGCCTCAGGCACAAGCGTTGCATCGCCGGAGTTGCCGATCGCGATCAGCACGTTGCGCACGAACCGATTTCGTCCGGTCCGTTTCACCGCTGACTGCGCGAACAGCTTGCGAAAGCTCGCGTCGTCCAGACGGGCGAGCGCCGCGAGCGAGGGCTCTTTGAGATCATCGCGCAGTGCGAGCTTCGTGTCACGGCTTGCCTGCGCGAACTTGTTCCAGGGACAAACGGCAAGGCAGTCGTCGCAGCCATAGATGCGGTTGCCCATTGCGGTCCGCAATTCGCGCGCAATGGGCCCTTTATGCTCGATCGTCAGATACGAAATGCAGCGGCGGGCATCGAGCCGATAAGGTGCCGGGAATGCGGCAGTCGGGCACACATCGAGGCAGGCCCGGCAGCGGCCGCAATGATCCTGTTCGGCAGCGTCGGGCGGCAGGTCCAGCGTGGTGAAAATTGCGCCGAGAAAGAGCCAGGAGCCGAATTGGCGCGATACCAGATTGGTATGCTTGCCCTGCCACCCCAGCCCGGCGGAGGCGGCGAGCGGCTTCTCCATGAGCGGTGCCGTATCGATGAATACCTTTACGGCGGCGCCCGCGTTCGCGAGCAGCCAGCGCGCCACCCGCTCGAGCCGCGGCTTTATGATGTCGTGATAGTCGTTGCTTTGTGCATAGACCGAGATGGTGCCCTGCGAGCGCCGCTCCAGGCTCGCGAGCGGATTGTCTTCACGGCCATAGTTGACGCCGAGCATGATGATGGAGCGCGCCTGCGGCCACAGGTTGCGCGGATCGGCGCGGCGTGCTGCGGTGGTTTGCATCCATTCCATGTCGCCGTGGGCGCCTTCGGCCAGGAATTGCCGCAGCCGTGCGGCCGCGAGCGGGATGGCATCGGGCGTGGTTACTCCGATGGCTTCGAAGCCTTCGGCCCGTGCTGCGCTCGCCAGCGCCGTTTTCAGCGCAGTTTGCTCGGCTAGAAGTCGAGATTGGCGTAGGTCTCCGAGGGGGGAATCCCCGCGAGCGTTTCGGCGAGCAGCGGGCGGAAGGACGGGCGCGACTTCACGCGCGCGTACCAGGTCTTCGCGGCTTCGTCTTCGTTCCACGGCACATCGCCCAGATAATCCGCCGCCGACAAATGTGTTGCCGCGGCAAGATCGGCATAGCTCATGCGGTCGCCCGCAAGCCAATCCCGCGTGCGAACGAGCCAGCCGATATAGGACAGATGATACCGGATGTTATGGCGGGCAACCCGCATCACCTCGGTTTCCGGGGAGCCACCCCCGGCACTCGCGGGCAGATGGCGCTTGTACAGGCGTTCCATCGTCAGGGGGCCCGTGACCTCCGCGAAAAACTTGTCGTTGAACCAGCTCATGAGCCGGCGCACCTCGACGCGGGACGGGGAGGCGGTGGGCAAAAGGCGGCGCTGCCCCAACTCGGCCCCGCGCGTTTCGTCCAGGTATTCTGCGATGATTCCTGCGCCCGGCACCGGCGGCTGACCTTCTTCCACCAGCACCGGGGTCGTGCCGGCCGGATTGAGAATCAGAAAGTCTGTGCGGCGCTCCCACGTCCGCTCTTCAACGAGGCGCGCGGGCAGGCCGTATTCGGCGAGCACGAGCCGAATGAAACGGGAATGGGGGCAAAACGGGTGATGGAACAGCGTCAGCATTTTTTAGAAATTGTGGCAGCCCCGGCGCAGCGCCGCCACACAGGTGATGTACCTCGATTGCGTCGAACCATGGGCAGAGGGCTTGGTTCGGAGCAAGCTGTGCAATGTTGCCTTCTGCCCGTTGCCCTATGGTTAATCCTGGGGGAAAAGCGGGCGCCGTCACCTTCGCCGATCCTGCTCGCCGTCCTTATCCCTGCATCCCTGCCGCTGGAGCCCTGGCATGTTGTTTGACTTTCTCAAGGCATTCGTTCTCGGCGTTGTCGAAGGCTTGACCGAATTCCTGCCGGTGTCCTCAACCGGACACCTTTTGCTGGTGCAGCAATTCTTCGGGTTCGAGGACGAGGATTTTGGCAAGACTTTCGCTGTTCTGATCCAGTTCGGCGCCATTCTCGCGCTGCTGTCGATCTATTCGGTCCGCATCTGGCAGATCGCCATCGGCATGTTCAAGGATGCCGCGGCGCGCCGTTTTGTTATCGGCGTGCTGCTTGCCTTCCTGCCCGCGGCCGTGGTCGGCGCACTGGCACACGATTTCATCAAATCGGTCCTGTTCAACGCTTGGATCGTCGCCTTCGCGCTGATTGTCGGGGGCGCCATTCTGCTGTGGGTTGATCAAATGAACCTTAACACGCGCTATCACGAGGCCACCAAGTTTTCGCTGCCGATGTATTTCATTATCGGGCTGGCGCAGTGCGTCTCGATGATCCCGGGAACCTCGCGCGCCGGCGCCACAATCGTTGCTGCCATGTTGCTCGGCGCCGATCGCCGCTCGGCCGCCGAATTCTCCTTCTGGCTGGCAATGCCCACCATGGCGGGGGCATTCGCCTATGACCTCTACAAGAGTCACGGCCAGCTCACCACGAGCAACGCAATCATCGTAGCCTTCGGATTCATCGTTTCGTTCATCAGCGCCTGGATCGTCGTGAAATCCTTTCTTGGCTACGTCCAGCGTCATGGATTTGCACTGTTCGCATGGTGGCGGGTGATCGTGGGCTCGCTGGCGCTGATCGCGCTGGCTCTCGGCAGATGACGGATGACAGAGACAGATGTCAGATGACAGACGGTCTACAACTTCTGATCTCTGACATCTGGCATCTGTTCTCTGTACTGGCCTGTCTTGCGAAATCGCCACAAATACGACGGCACCACGCTCTCCATCGCAATCGGCTCGATGCCCAGCGCTGCAATGGTTCGACCTTCGCGTTTGGCTTCATCTGAAACAACATTGTCGCCGCGCAGAAGCTCCACCTGGTCCGGGGTCAACAATGGCCGAGGCGCGAGCGCCAGCAGCGACGCCTGCAGCTTGGCGAGCGCGAACGGGATAGGGATGAGCAAGCGCCGCCGCTCAATGGTCGCGAGCATGAACCGCATGAGCTCTTCGAAGCTTCGCACTTCCGGCCCACCGAGCTCGTAGATGCGTCCGCCCTGGGCAGGACCTTCAATGCCGGCAACGACGGCCTTGGCGACGTCTCCGGCGAAAATCGGCTGGAAAAGGGTATGGCCGCCGCCGATGAGCGGGAGCGCCGGAGACATTCGAGCAATCGACGCAAAGCGGTTGAAGAAACTGTCTTCCGGACCGAACAGGATGGAGGGGCGCAGGATCACCGCCGCAGGCAGCGCCGCAAGGACGAGCTTCTCCCCGATCGCTTTCGAGCGCGCATAGTGGGAGGGCGAGCGTTCGTCGGCGCCGATCGCGGACACGTGAACGAGGCGCGCGCCGAATGCAGCAGCCGTAAGGGCCACCGCCTCGGCGCCGAAACTATGCACGGCATCAAACTTCTGCCGAGCGCGTTCGAACAGGATGCCGACAAGATTGATGAGAACGTCGGCGTCACGGGCGGCGGCCTCGACTGAGTCCTGATGGCGCAAATTGGCCTGTACCGCGTGGATCTGACCCACGCGCCCCAAAGGCTGCAGATGCCCGGCAAGCTCGGGGCGGCGCACGGCAACACGGATGCGATAGCCGAGCTTGGCGAGCTCGCGCACGACATGGCGGCCCAGAAACCCCGAGCCGCCGAAGACGGTGACAAGCGTCTCAAGGACGGTGTCGGTCATGCGATTTGCACGTGCTTGGAGGCCCAACGGCGCGTTGATCGAAGCTGCAATAGACGGCCTTGCGCGCATTTGACAAGCCCAGGGGCGCTCCGTACCTACTGCGCGTTGCCGCACGCCGCAAAGCCCAGGTGGCGGAATTGGTAGACGCACTAGTTTCAGGTACTAGCGCCGCGAGGCGTGGAGGTTCGAGTCCTCTCCTGGGCACCACAACTATCCTTCGCCATAGTTCGCTACCCTTCGCCAGTGGCTGCAAATTTGGGCTTAGAGCTACTTTGTGGCCTTCGTTGTGGTTCGTGGTTCTTTGTTGGTATTCACCCTAAGTTGTTGGTATTATTGTTGGTATTCTAATCCTCAAGGAGGTTGATACCAACATGCCCCTCAAAGACATCACCGTGAGAAATGCGAGGCCCGCCGCGAAGCCTCGGAAGTTATCTGATGGAGGCGGGTTGCACATGCTCGTTCAGACCACAGGCAGCAAGCTGTGGCGGCTGGCCTACAGGTTCGCGGGCAAACAGAAGTCCTTGGCACTGGGAATCTATCCGACCGTCTCCCTTGCGGACGCCCGCGCAGAGAGAGATGAGGCGAAGAAGCTCCTGGCGCGTGGGATCGATCCCTCTGCTCAGCGCAAGGCTAATAAGCAGCTAGGCAAGGATAGTAGCTTCCGCGCAGTCGCGGAGGAGCTTATCGCCAAGCTGGAACGCGAGGGTCGTGCTCAGGTCACCCTCGAGAAGAAGCGGTGGCTGCTTGACTTTGCCTATCCGGCCTTTGGTGATCGTCCCATAGCAGAGATCACCGCGCCCGATTTGCTCGCGTTGCTTAGAGAAATTGAAGGCCGCGGTCGGTACGAAACGGCAAAGCGGCTGCGGAGTACCTGTGGCATGGTTTTCCGCTATGCCATCGCGACTGGTCGAGCAGAGCGCGACCCATCCGCGGACCTACGCGGAGCACTCACTACGCACCAAGTGGTTCATCGTCCCGCCATCGTTGATCCGGTGGGCATAGGGGCTCTACTGCGCGCCATAGATGGCTTCGACGGACAACCGACAACGCAAGCTGCGCTTCGACTCGCGGCCTATGTGTTTGTGCGGCCAGGTGAGCTCCGACTCGCAGAATGGGAGGAGTTCGATCTTGATACTGCGGAGTGGAAAATTCCGGCGAAGAAGATGAAGATGCGTCGGCCACATCGCGTACCGTTGGCACGACAGTCGCTCGCCATTCTGCGAGACTTGCAAAGGATCACAGGCAATGGACGCTGGCTATTCCCCTCGGTACGGACGTTCGTGCGAGCAATGTCCGAGAACACGCTGAATGCAGCCCTGCGCCGCCTAGGTTATAGTCGCGACGAAATGTGCATTCACGGCTTTCGTAGCGCGGCATCCACGCTGTTAAATGAAATGGGCCGCTGGAATCCAGACGCGATTGAGCGACAGCTCGCGCACCAGGAGGCGAACGCAGTGCGCCGAGCTTACACGCACAATGCGGAATATTGGTCTGAGCGTGTCGCGATGATGCAGGCGTGGGCAGATTTTCTCGATAAACTTCGAGAAGGTGGGAAGATGGTGCGGCTGATGAAGGCGCGAGTGGGATAAGAATGTCTGCTACAGAGTGCTAAAAATTACTCTCAAGAGACATACGCGCCAGTCTCTGGATTGTTGCTGAGCAAATGCGCATTGGATTCCATCTATTTCCGTTGATGGCAATTTCCTGATTTGATCCAACGGACAAGCAGAGATTGATGCAGTCACCGAATGCGGCGCTGGTTGCTCAGCTACAACTCACAGGACTTGGGGCTCATGCAGAGCCTCGAAGCGGCGCTCCGGCGCAAGGATTCCGAAGCGCACGTCTACTTACTTTGCACCCAAGAGCGAACGGGCTGGTGGCTTCTGGCTGCCGTCGCTCGCGAATGAGATTGCCGAGGCGACCGTCTTCGTCCTGCTCGTCGGAGAGAAGGGAATCGGCCCCTGGCAGGTGCTCGAATACAACGAGGCCCTCGCCCGGCGGGTGAAGGAGCCCGCCTTTCCCCTCGTGCCCCTCGTGCTTGACGGTCAACCCGCGCCCGGACTGCCCTTCCTGCGGCAGTTGCACTGGATCGTCGCCGCTGATCCGGCGTCTGAACACAGCCTCACGCTCCTGATGGATGCGGCTGACGGCAGTGGCACGACGCCACGAGAGCTGTGGCGGCACACCGCGCCATATCGCGGCCTCGCCGCCATGACGGAGGCTGATAGCGACTACTTCTTCGGCAGAGCGCGCGAAACTGCCGAGGTGATCAGGACGCTTGCGGCCATGCCCGACAAGCTGCCGATCCTGCTCGGCAACTCCGGAGTCGGAAAGTCGTCGCTGGCGCAGGCGGGCACGATCGCTGCTTTGATGCGGCAGGGCTGGCCGGAGACGGCTCAGGCTCCCGGCGCGTGGCCCTCGCCGTTCAACGCCAGTCGGCGCTGGTGCTTCCTCAAGCTCAAGCCGGGCACCGAGCCGGTGCGGGCGCTGGTCGAGCCGTTCCTGTGGACGTGGCAGTTCGAAGCGACCGATCCAAAGCGCGCGAAGCTCCAATCGAGTTGGGTCGGCGAACTCCTCGATGGAAAGGTCACGTTGCGCGACCTCCTCGATGCGACGCAGGCGCGGTATCGGGACGAGCTGCATCAGCCCGAGCCTCCAGCATTCCTGCTTTACATCGACCAAGGCGAGGAGCTTTACGTGCGCGCAGAGGAGCGCGAGCGCCGACGGTTCTCGGAGATTCTCGCGCGGGACCTCGGTGATCCGCGTCTGCACGCTTTGATGAGCCTGCGCGCGGACTTTTCCGGCGCGTTGCAGAACGATGAGCCTCTGTTTGAGGTGCACCAACAGATCAATGTCCCTCCCTTACGCGAAGCGCATCTGCGCGAGGTCATAAGCCGCCCGGCCGAGCTTCTCTCAGCCCGTTTCGAGACCGATCATCTTGCCACTGATATTGCCCGACGAACCGACGAGGAATCCACCAAAGACGCGGGTGCATTGCCGTTGCTGTCTTATCTGCTGGATGACATGTGGAGCGCGATGGTCGCCCGCGGCGACGGCGTGTTGCGCTTGCCAGCGGCGGCGATGGAGTTGGGCGGCGTGCTCGCCGAGCGCGCGAACGCGTTTCTAGAGCGCAATCCACATTCCGAGAATGCGCTGCGACGACTGCTCACCCTAAAGCTGGCAACGGTTCGCGAGGACGGGGAACCAACGCGGCGGCGCGCGATGCGCTCGATCCACGGCAGCAAACATCGGCCCTGGCTCGCCGCACTGTTGGCGCGCAAGCCAACCAAAGTCGCTGCGATCGCACTCGCCAACAAGATCGCGAGGATGGCGTGGGCCATGATGGCCAAAGGCGAACGCTACAGGCAACCCGTCGCGCTGGCGGCGGCGTGGTAGAGATCGCGCCGAGACCCGGCGTGATGTGAAGGTTGGGAGGACGAACAGCAC
>CATPCO010000585.1 GCA_955652925.1 uncultured Xanthobacteraceae bacterium
ACATTCTTGCATGATATGCACATTGGCCGCGGCAGCGCTGTTATGGCCGCTGTATGGACCAACAGCCATACAGCCGGGGCATAGCCGCTCCCCAGATGCGAATAGCCCCATTTAGTTGCTGAGCGAAGCTTAGTTGCTGAGCCAATCCTGATCCGCGCAGGCGACGCTTTACCGCAGCGGCAGCACTCACAGTACGTGCGGGCATTTCAAACCCGCCGCTACACGTCTGAAAGTCGGAGCAGTTACATATTCAGTGCGCGCTTGCTCACGGCCAGCGCCGCCTCCTTGACCGCTTCGGTCAGGGTCGGATGGGCATGGCAGGTGCGGGCGATGTCTTCAGATGCGGCGCCGAACTCCATGGCTACTGCGGCTTCCGCAATCATGTTCCCGGCGTCGGCGCCCAGGATGTGGACGCCAAGAACGCGATCCGTTTTGGCATCCGCGAGAATCTTGACGAAGCCATCGGTTTCCAGATTCACCCGCGCCCGGCTGTTGGCCATAAACGGGAATTTCCCGACCTTGTAGTCGATCCCGCCCTGCTTGAGCTCCTCTTCCGTCTGACCGACCGAGGCGATCTCGGGCGAGGTATAGACCACGTTGGGGATCACTGCATAATTGACGTGGCCAGCCTGCCCCGCCAGGATCTCGGATACGGCGACCCCTTCGTCCTCGGCCTTGTGGGCGAGCATCGGCCCGGCGATCACATCGCCGATGGCATAGATGCCGGGCACGCTGGTGGCGAAATTCGAATCCACGGTAATGCGGCCTTTGTTGTCGGTCTTCACGCCGGCTTCACTGAGGCCAAGACCTTCGGTGTAAGGCATTCGGCCAATCGCGACGAGCACCACATCGGCTTCGATCGTCGCCGGGCTACCGCCGGCTCTCGGAGCAACGCTGGCCTGCAGGCCGCTCGCCGAAGACGAAACGCCGGTGACCTGCGAGGAAAGCCTCACCGTGATCCCCTGCTTTTCCATGATGCGGTGAAACTGCCGGCATACCTCATTGTCCATTCCCGGCAGGATGCGGTCGAGGAACTCAACAACGACCACTTCGCTCCCGAGGCGCCGCCAAACTGAGCCGAGCTCGAGCCCGATCACCCCAGCGCCAATGATGAGCAGCCGCTGCGGCACTTTCTCGAGGGCCAATGCGCCGGTCGAAGAGAGGATGCGCTTCTCGTCGATATCGATGCCGGGCAGCAGGGCCACATACGAGCCGGTAGCGATCACGATCGCTTTTGTCTCCAGCGTTTGAGCTTTACGGGTGCTGCTATTGACCTCAACCTTGCCCGGTCCGGCAAGACGACCCATGCCATGAAATGCTTCGATCTTGTTCTTCTTGAAAAGGAAGGAGACGCCTTTGACATTTGCCTCGACGGCCTCATCCTTGAATTTCATCATCGCGGGTAGATCGAGCTTGGGCTTGCCAACCCCGATTCCCATCCGCCCGAACAAGTGGCCCGCCTCATCATATCGCTCGGTGGCATGCAGGAGCGCCTTGGAAGGGATGCAGCCGACATTGAGGCAGGTGCCGCCGAAGGTCTGGTCCTTCTCCACTACCGCAACCTTCATGCCGAGCTGGGCCGCGCGGATGGCACAAATATATCCCCCCGGCCCGGATCCGATCACGATGAGGTCGTAGGGCATGACTCTCAGAGTTCCAGCACCAGGCGCGCCGGGTCTTCGATCATCTCTTTGACGCGGACGAGAAACAGCACGGCTTCCCGTCCGTCCACAATCCGATGGTCGTAGGTCAGCGCAAGGTACATCATCGGCCGTATCTCGATCTTCCCTGAAATGACGACCGGACGTTCCTGGATCTTGTGCATGCCCAGAATGCCGGACTGCGGCACATTGAGAATGGGCGTCGACATCAGCGAACCGTAGACTCCGCCGTTGCTGATGGTGAACGTGCCGCCTTGCAGATCCTCGATCTTCAGCGCGCCCTCGCGCGCGCGGCGGCCGAACGCGGCAATGTCATTCTCGATCTGCGCTAGTGATCTCCGATCGCAGTCGCGCACGACCGGGACCACCAGCCCGCGCTCCGTACCCACCGCAACACCGATGTGATAGTAGTTCTTGTAGATGATGTCGCTGCCGTCCAACTCGGCATTCACCGCAGGAATGTCTTTGAGCGCCTGGACGCAGGCGCGCACGAAAAATCCCATGAAGCCCAGCTTGGCTCCGTGCTTCTTCTCGAATGCCTCCTTGTATTGATTGCGCAGGTGCATCACGACGCTCATGTCGACCTCGTTGAAGGTCGTGAGCATGGCCGCGGTGTTCTGCGCCTCTTTGAGCCGGCGGCTGATGGTCTGCCGCAGCCGTGTCATTGGCACCCGCTCCTCGCGCGCCGCGTCGTCGGCCGGGGTGGGTGCCCGCACCGCAACGGCGGCAGACGGTTGGGGGATAGGCGTCGGCGCGGCTGCGGCGCGCTCGATGGCTGCGAGCATGTCCGCCTTGGTGATGCGTCCGTCCTTTCCGGACCCTTGGAGGGTGGACGGGTCAAGCCCGCTTTCGGCGGCGATTTTGCGCACCGACGGGGGAACTGGCAAAGCAGCGGATGCGGGTGATGCCCCTTCCGGTTTTGCAACGGAGGGCCGACGCGGCGCTCCCCCCACTGCCTTCTCCGCCGCCCTGGCGCGCGCCGCACCATCCGTTTTCTGTTCCGTCCGCGGGGACGGACCTGCCCCGGCGGCTCCGGGGGCTGCAGCTTGCTCCTTGATCTGGCCGAGCAGCGCCCCGACCGGCACCGTCTCGCCCCCTTTAACGGCAATGTCGGTGAGCACACCGGCAGCCGGCGCGGGCACCTCAACCGTCACCTTGTCCGTCTCGAGCTCCACCAGCGGCTCGTCCAGCATCACCGCGTCGCCGGCCTGCTTGAACCATTTGCCGATCGTGGCTTCGGTGACCGATTCGCCCAATGTCGGAACACGGATTTCAGCCATGTTGCGGATCCTCAGCCGGCCTCATCCGAGTGCGTCGTCCAATAGGCCCTGGAGCTGCTTGAGATGCTGCGACATCTGACCGGTTGCCGTCGCAGCATCTCAAGC
>CATPCO010000586.1 GCA_955652925.1 uncultured Xanthobacteraceae bacterium
CAAAAAAACCTTTTACCGCCGCAAAGGGGACGGCCAGTCGCTCAGGGATACCTCCGAACGATAATCCGACCTCAAATCCGCCTTCGGCAACAACCAAGTCCCAGAACTGATGCTGCAGCACAATCGTCATTTCCTTTGGATACTGGGTCAGCATTCGCGGCGATAGCTGCACGCCCTCAGCACGGGTATCGAAGGAGATATAGAAGTGATGCTCGCCAGGCGGCCCGTTCTTGGCGGTGTCCGCAAGTACAGTACGCACAACCCCCCGCAAGGCGTCTTGGGCCAAGAGGTCGTACCGGATGTGATCCACAGCCATCGGCTTAACCCAGTCCTAGTGATAGAGCGAGTGGAGGCTTCTGTTGCCAGGTGCCTCCGAACCCCGCCTGAAGCTGCTAAGACCTCAGGACTTCAGTTCGGTATTCCTGGCCGCATTACGCAGCAAGGGCAACCGGAGCATAGTTGTCGTTTGCAACTATGAAGTTGGCCCGATAACGGCGGAACCATGCCGAGCAAAAGCACGCCCTTTACGCCCTCGTCGATCCTATTTCGCCCCCATATCAGGTATCAGCAATCAGGTGTCAGAAATCAGAAGCCACGCGAACCGATACCTGATGCCTGACTACTGACTCCTGAATGGTGGAGGCGCCGGGTACTGCCCCCGGGTCCGAAGGGTTTATTGCGACGGCCATTTATCGCCATAGCCGGCTTGCGCCGGCACCCATAATATAAGGGCAAAAGGCGCGCGAAAAAAGGCCGGCTCCTTCCACAGCCGCTTGAGTTCGCTGCGGAATCTTACCGTCTCAGCGATGCAGGAAATAACGTCCGGCCCCTTGCATCCGGATTGGCATGATTTGTCGCGCCACTTTACCTTCCCGCTGGTCGCCGAAATGTGGTAGCCATCGGAGTGTGCGAACTGAGCACCAGGTTCAGGGCACGCGGTACGGGCGTCCAGGAGGGAACATGTCTGATGGCGCAACACCGTCCCGGGGAGGGGCGGGCTTCCAAATCCGCACGCACAATCTCATCGGCGGATTGGTCATCGGCCTTCTCGGTGTCGCGCTGTTGGGCTACGCGCTCTACACGCCCAATACCACAGTACCCCGGATCATTTCGGCTCTGATCGCGCTGATCGGATTTGCGACAGCGATGGGCTTGGTCCCCGTTCCCGGTCCGCGGGATTTCTACGGGGGGCTGGTCCTCTTGATGCTGCCGACACTCGCCCTGATTGCTTCGGCGGAGTTGCCCGGCCAGCGCGGCTTTGCATTCGGTCCAGGAACCGCGCCGAGGCTCTTCTCACTCGTGCTTGCGGCGCTCAGCGCGGCTGTGGCGGTCGGCGGGGTGTTTACCGAAGGCCCGCCAATTGAGAAATATAAAATCCGGGGCCCGCTCCTGGTGATCATCGCCATCCTTTCCTTCGCGGCCATGATCCGGCCGCTCGGGCTCTTCCCGGCAACCTTCCTAGCATTCATGATTTCCATCCTCGGGTCGACCGAGATGCGCTGGGTCGAAAGTCTTATTGGGGCAGCGGCGATGACGATCTTCTGCTGGCTGCTTTTCGTGGTCCTGCTCAACCTGCCCTTCCAACTCTGGCCGCGCTTCTACTGAACTCGGGTGAGTAACTCATGACCGAACTTCTCAATCATCTCGGACAGGGCCTGGGGGTCGTTTTGTTCCAGTCCGTGTACTGGTTGTTTGGAATAATCCCACTTCCCATGAACGTGTTGTTCTGCCTGCTCGGCGCGCTCGTCGGCACGCTAGTTGGTGTTTTGCCGGGCATCGGCACAGTCGCCACCATCGCCATGCTGCTGCCGATCACGTTTGGGCTGCCGCCGGTCGGTGCTCTGATCATGCTGGCCGGCATTTACTACGGCGCGCAATATGGTGGTTCCACCACTTCGGTGCTGGTCAACATTCCAGGTGAAGCGACTTCGGTCGTGACCTGCCTCGACGGCCATCAGATGGCGCGGCAGGGACGGGCAGGGCCCGCCCTTTCAATCGCGGCGATCGGCTCGTTCTTTGCGGGGTGCGTTGCCACCGTGCTTGTCGCCGCGCTCGGTGCTCCCTTGACCAGCCTCGCTCTGCTCTTCGGTCCGGCCGAGTATTTCTCGCTTATGGTGCTAGGTCTGATCTTTGCCGTCGTCCTGGCCAAGGGCTCGGTACTCAAAGCCGTGGTCATGGTGCTCACGGGACTCTTGCTGTCGATGGTTGGCTCCGACCTCGAAACCGGCGCGGGACGCATGACTTTCGACATCGCCGAACTTGCTGATGGCATCGGCTTTGCCAACATCGCCATGGGCCTTTTCGGCTTTGCGGAAATCATCCGCAACCTTGAGCTTCCCGCCGAAAGCAGGGACATCGTCCAGGCGAAGATCACGGGTCTTATGCCGACACGCAAAGATTTGATGGATTCCGCCGGCGCAATTGTGCGCGGGACCGGCCTCGGCTCGCTCCTGGGCATTCTGCCCGGTGGTGGCGCCGTGATCGCGTCGTTTGCCGCCTACACCTTCGAAAAGAGGATCGCAAAGGACCCCTCGCGCTTTGGCCGCGGTGCGATCGAGGGCGTGGCTGCACCGGAAAGTGCCAATAACGCGGCTGCGCAGACTTCTTTCATACCCCTGCTCACGCTGGGTATTCCGCCCAATGCGGTGATGGCATTGATGGTCGGTGCCATGACCATTCATGGCATCGTGCCGGGGCCGCAGGTCATGACCAAGCAGCCGGAGCTGTTCTGGGGCATGATCTCGTCGATGTGGGTCGGCAATCTGATGCTGATCGTTATCAATCTGCCGCTCGTGGGCGTTTGGGTCAGTTTACTGCGCGTGCCTTATCGATTGCTCTTCCCTTCCATCATCGTGTTCTGCTGCATCGGTATCTATTCCATCAATAACTCTCCAACGGACGTTGTCATATCCGCCATTTTCGGTGTCATCGGCTTCTGGCTCGTAAAGCACGATTTCGAGCCGGCGCCTTTGACTCTCGGCTTTGTGCTGGGCCCGCTGATGGAAGAAAATCTCCGGCGTGCCATGCTCATTGCGCGCGGTGATGTCAGCGTGTTTTTCACACGGCCGATCTCGGCGGTGTTGCTGATTACTGCGATAATCCTGCTCGTTGTGGCAGCGCTACCCAAAATTCGTCGTCGGCGTGACGAAGTTTTCGTCGAGTAGCGCGCGCCGGCCCGCTGCCCGGCCCGCGCCGCGATCCCTCGTGTCGGCCAATGCCCAACCGGCGTAGCCCGGCGCGCCACTAGGCGCGCAGACCATCAAAGCCGCCGAGATGAGTCGATCGCACGGCATGATTCGCGGTAAACTCCCCTGAGTCGGCGGTAGCCGTCCCAAACGCGAACCTATGCGCCAATACCACGATCTGATGGAACGGATTCTTGCCCACGGTGCGGCCAAACATGACCGCACCGGTACCGGCACGCTGTCGATTTTCGGCCATCAGATGCGGTTTGATCTCAGCGACGGATTTCCACTCACGACGACAAAAAAACTGCATGTCAAATCCATTATTTATGAGCTGCTGTGGTTTCTCTCCGGCGATACCAATGTCAAATATCTCAATGATCATGGCGTTACCATCTGGAATGAATGGGCGGATGAGAAGGGCGATCTCGGCCCGGTCTATGGCCGGCAATGGCGCTCCTGGGCATCGCCTGAGGGGGGTACCATCGACCAGATTTCAAATATCATCGCGGCCATTCGGCGTGATCCCAATTCCCGCCGTCTCATCGTTTCAGCATGGAATCCGGCAGATGTGGACAAGATGGCGCTGCCCCCGTGTCACTGCCTCTTCCAGTTCTATGTGGCCGATGGCCGGCTTTCGTGTCAGCTCTATCAGCGTTCGGCCGACGTGTTCCTTGGCGTACCATTCAATATCGCGTCCTATGCCTTGCTCACCTTGATGGTGGCGCAGGTAACGGGGCTGCACGCGGGCGAGTTCGTGCACACACTCGGCGACGCTCACCTTTACCTTGACCACGTGGAGCAGGCTCAGTTGCAGCTCACGCGTCCGTTGCGCGTATTGCCCAGAATGCGCCTCAA
>CATPCO010000587.1 GCA_955652925.1 uncultured Xanthobacteraceae bacterium
CCACTACACCGCTTGGATGCGGATTGCGCTCCACCGGTTTATCGCGGAAGTTGATCCAATAAGGTGAAAGAAATACGAACAGCAGAATGATGGTCACCATCACGTCATATTGGAGTGTACCGCGCTCATACGACCACAGAATGTAGTCGCGAATTGTGCGCCAGATCTTCGTCATGGGCACGGAGGGCGCGTCGGCAACGGTCGTCATCATTCTGGTTCCGGTCAAGTCTAGTTTGTAGCTCCCCGCTTGGCAAACCCTGCCCACGGCACCCCAACACAGGCCAGGGCGCCCGCGCCGCGGCGGCACTGCGACTAGAACTTCTTCGGTTTGATGCGATCTGTGCCCATGGAAGGCTGCAAGGCTTCGGGAATCACAACACTGCCGTCGGCCTGCTGGAAGTTCTCTACCATCGCCACCCAGGTGCGACCGATGGCCAGGCCACTTCCGTTCAGAGTGTGGACAAACTCGGTCTTGTTCTTTCCTTCGGGACCATAGCGAATATTCGCGCGGCGGGCCTGGAAGGACTCGAAGTTTGAGCACGATGAAATTTCTCGAAACACTTCTTGCCCGGGGAGCCACACCTCGATGTCGTACGTCTTGGCGGCAGAAAATCCCAAGTCGCCGGTGCAAAGCGCAACCACGCGGTAGTGCAAACCGAGCTTCTGCAGGACCTCCTCGGCATCATGGGTCAGCTTCTCCAATTGCTCGTAGGAAGTCTCGGGCCGAGCGAATTTAACCAGCTCGACTTTCTGGAACTGATGTTGCCGGATGATGCCGCGTACGTCCTTGCCGTAGGAACCCGCCTCGCTGCGGAAGCAGGGAGTGTAAGCGGTGAGCGAAACCGGCAGGCGCGAAGCTTCCAGCACTTCGTCGCGGTAGAGATTGGTGACCGGCACCTCTGCCGTGGGAATCAGCCAAAGATCTTTTTCACCGTGGGGTACGCGGAAAAGGTCGGAGGCAAATTTCGGCAACTGGCCGGTGCCGTACATGGAATCGGAGTTCACCAGATAAGGTGGCAGCACCTCTGTGTAGCCGTGCTCCCGAGTGTGCAGATCAAGCATGAAGTTGGCCAGTGCCCGCTCCAGCTTCGCACCCAGGTCCCAGTACACGGCGAAGCGCGCGCCAGAGAGTTTGGTGGCGCGTTCGAGATCAAGGATGCCAAGCTGTTCCCCCAGTTCCCAGTGCGGCTTGGGAGTGAAATCGAAGCTGGGCGGGGCGCCCCAGCGCCGGACTTCGACGTTGTCTTCGGAGGTCTTTCCCGCGGGCACGGTTTGGTGGGGCAGGTTGGGAATGCCCACCAGAATCTGCTGCAGGCGCGTCTCCAGCTCCGCGGCAACTCGCTCCAGTTGCTGGATCTGCTCGCGCAATTCCTTGGTGTCGGAGATCTGCGCGGTCGCATCTTGCCCGCTCTTTTTCAGCTTCCCGATCTCTTCCGACGCGCGGTGGCGCCGCGCCTTGGCGGTCTCGGCTTGGGTAATAGCGTGGCGCCGCTGGGTGTCTACTTCCTGGAAATGCTTCAGCACCTCGCCCGGATCCATGCCACGCTGGCGCAGTTTCTCCTCAACCAACGGCAGATTGTCGCGGACGAAGTTGAGATCAAGCATGGGAGTTAACTACTGTACCGAAAAAGGGCCGGAAAGTGCACGCAGGAGACGGTTCGGCAGACTCTTGAATCGCCCGACCCACACTTCCGTCCCCTCCATGGGCGTCATCCCGAACCGGGCTTTAAGCCCCGTGAGGGAGCTTGCGGGCATCTTTCGTAGAGGCAGCACGAGGTGGTTCACGCCAGATCCTTCGCGGCCTGAAGGGCTCTCAGGATGACGGATGGCGGAGGAAAAAGTTGCGTCCGCTCAGTGATCCGGGATTTCAGAAGGAATTCCGCCGATTCAGGGTACGGCCTTGGTTCGGCGTGTTCACAGGCTGTAAACTACACCGCAATGCAATCCTTCCTTCGCTCCGCAGTCCTCGGATCTCTACTGTGCTTTGGCCTCACCAGCGTAGGGTTCGGCTCCGCCTACAACGCTCGGCCTAAGCTCGTTGTCCTCATAGTAATTGACCAATTTCGCGGCGATTACCTGGAGCGTTATCACGATCAGTGGGGTGAAGGCGGTTTCCGTCTTCTGCTCGACCACGGGGCAAATTTCACCGACTGCAACTATGCCTACGCCAATACGCGCACCGCGCCCGGGCACGCGACCCTGCTGACCGGAGCGTATACGAACGGCCACGGCATCATGGCCAACGAATGGTGGGACCCGCAGAAAAAGGGCATGGTCGCCGCGGTTGACGATGACCAGATGAAACTGGTCGGTATTGCCAGCAGCGGCCCCGGGGCTTCACCACACTACCTGCTCGCCGATACGCTGGGGGACGAACTTAAGTTGGCGACGCAGGGCAAGTCTCGCGTCTTCGCCATCGCATTCAAGGATCGGGCTGCTGTCCTCCCCGCTGGCTTCGCGGCCGATGGCGCCTACTGGATCGACCGGGAAAGCGGCGCTTGGATCACTTCCACCTACTATCGTAGCCAACTTCCCAAGTGGGCGCAGGATTTTAACGCCAGCAAGCGGATGGAGAAATACCTGAACCAGGAATGGAAGGACAGCAACGGGAACATCTTGCGCACCACCAAGC
>CATPCO010000588.1 GCA_955652925.1 uncultured Xanthobacteraceae bacterium
CGGAATTTGACGTTGCGTGCGCGTCTGATAATCCGCATACGGCGGGTATGCCGCCACGGCTAACGTCCACAGACGCGCTCTTTCCACCGCGTCCTTGACCTCACGCACGCGCATCGGGCGTACGATGGTCTCATCGCGAAGCTCGATCTGCGGATTGACGCGCAGATTGTGTACCCAGACCGGATCTTTCGGCGCTCCTCCCTGCGACCCGACGAGAATATAGTTATCCCCGTCCTTGACGCGCATCAAAGGTGTCTTGCGAATCGCACCTGTCTTATTGCCCCAGTGCGTCACGAGGACTACAGGTAACCCGGTGTCCCGCAGCGTGGTGCCTTTGGTGCCACCGCTGCTTTCGTATAGCTCTACCTGCTCACGCACCCAGTCGCGCGGGCTCGGAACATACTTCGCCATGGGCAGCTCCCTCCGAGGTCGGCGATCTACATTACGGCTTGGCACATATGTTTGCGAGCCCGTACCACTTTACTCGCCTCGAGTCATGCGGACTACAGCGCTTGCAGGGGGGCGTCGGGGGCGGGCGCGCAATCCTTTTCCGTCGCTCAACCAAGCCACAGCGCTGCTATACAGTGCCACATGAAAATGAAAGTCGAAGAAATCGCCGAAGCCGTTGCCAAGCTGCCGCCGGATCAACTTGCCCGCTTCCGCCGCTGGTTCACCGCATTCGAGGCGGGCCGCACCAATCACGCTGAGGAGCTCGACTCTGCAGCGACTAAACTCGGCCGCCTCGCCGGCCGCGCGTTTGCTGAGTTGAAAAGGCGCGCGAAGGAACCGTGAGTAACTCTCTCATCATGCCGTCGTTGAGAAGGTAGCGGTGATGCTTCTCGCGGGAGAAGCCCAACGTGCTGACATCGAGCTGCGCCAGAGTTTTGAAATGTGTGGCAGCCTTCGCCCCTTAAGCAAGAGTCCGACACATATAGACCCCAGGAAAACGCGTCTCGATATGGAATTGCGTCTCCATCACACGATGGGTTTCGACAAATCCCATGTGGCCGTACATGGTCGGCGCATTGACCGCTCGTGGCTGGCTCTCTAATCAACGGGCAATCACCAGGGGGCGCAGCTTGTTTGGATTGATCAGTGTCGCGCATCTTTTTGAGTCACGCGAGCAGCGACAATGCCCAGGCCGTCGCCTTGTGCGACTGGCTGCAGAGGGAGGGCTGGGATGACATTTTTCTTGATCTCGACCCCGAGCGCGGGATAGCCGCCGGCGAACGCTGGGAGCGTGCGCTTAACCAGGCCGTCAATCGCTGCGAGGCTGTGCTCTTTGTCGTGTCGCGCGCCTGGCTCGACTCGCGCTGGTGTCAGCGGGAATTCAACCTCGCTCATAAGCTCAACAAGCGGCTGTTCGGGCTCCTGATCGAGCCGCTCCGTCCCGCCGAGCTGCCGCCGGACCTCAGCGGCACCTGGCAGCTTGCCGATCTGGTTTCCGGGCACGACCATGCATCCTTTCGAGTGAAATTGCCGCGCACACACCAGGAAGTAGATGTCAGTTTATCGCAGGAGGGACTGAGGCGCCTGCGCGCCGGGCTGGTGAAGGCCGGCCTTGATCCACGGTTTTTTGCTTGGCCTCCCACAAACGACCCGGAGCGGTCACCCTATCGGGGGCTGCGGCCGCTTGAAGCTGAGGACGCCGGCATATTCTTTGGTCGCAACGCCCCGATCCTGGAGGCGCTCGACCGCCTACGTGGACTGCGCGACGCCCCGCCTCCGCGCTTTCTCGTCGTTCTCGGTGCCTCTGGAGCCGGAAAATCGTCGTTCCTGCGCGCCGGTTTGCTTCCACGGCTCGCGCGCGACGACCGGCATTTTCTGGCGCTGCCGATTATACGGCCGGGCCAGGCCGTGATTTCCGGCGAAGCAGGTCTTCTTCGTGCGCTCAAGGGTCCTTTAGAAGCGGCCGGCATTAACGCACCGCCCGCAGATCTCAATGCGGCCCTGCAAGCTGATGCGAGAAAGCTCGGACCGTTGCTGCAAGCCCTCGGGGACAAGGCGGTAGCCGGGATTCTCAATGATCCCAAGGCAAATCCGCCGACCCCGGTCATCTTGATCGACCAAGGCGAAGAGCTTTTCGGTGCTGAAGGTCAAAGCGAAGCTCACACCTTTCTCGCGCTGCTCCGGCACCTGCTCAGCAATGACGCGCCGGGGGTCATCGTTGTGCTCGCCATCCGCTCGGACTCATACGGCCACTTGCAGGAGGCAAAGCATCTGGACGCGATCGCGAAGATTCCCTTCGATCTTGGTCCCATGCCGAAAGGGTCCTACACCGAGGTGATAAAAGGACCGGCAACGAGGTTGGAACGGACAGCGCGGCCGCTCAAGATCGAAGATGTCCTGGTCGATGAGCTGCTTGGTGATATCGAGTCAGGTGGCGCAAAAGACGCGCTGCCACTCCTCGCCTTCACGCTGGAGCGTCTCTATCTCGAGCACGGCACTGAGGGCAAGCTGACCCTTGCCAAGTACCGAAGCCTCGGCGGCATCAAGGGTTCAATCGAAGCTGCCGTGGAGCGCGCTTTGAAGGCGGCGGATGCGGATCCGACGATTCCGAAAGACCCCGGCGCGCGGCTGGCGCTGCTACGCCGCGGGCTGATTCCATGGCTGGCCGGCATCGATCCGGAGACCGGCGCCCCGCGTCGCCGCGTCGCTCGTCAATCGGAGATACCTGCCGAGTGTCGGCCGCTTATCCACAATCTCGTCGAGCAACGCCTGCTCACGACCGATCTTGCGAAGCAGACTGGGGAGATCACCGTCGAGCCTGCGCACGAGGCACTGCTGCGGCAATGGGGTCTGCTTGATCGCTGGCTTGCTGAGGACGCCGTCGTCCTCGCGTCTCTGGAGGGTGTCAAGCGCGCATCACGGGATTGGGAGGAGAATGGCAAAAAAGCAAGCTGGCTCGCGCACACGACGGACCGGCTGGCCGCCGCGGAGGGGCTGAGCAAACGGCCCGACCTGGCCGCCAGTCTGGAACCCCGCGATCACGAATACATCGCGGCCTGCCGGAGGGCGCAATCGGCCGCGAGGATCAGGAGGCGGCGCATCCAGGCCCTCGTCTATGCGCTTTTAGTCGGAATTATCGGCGGTCTCCTCGGCTGGATCAATCAGGATTATGTGCGCGAACGTTTCATTTGGTTCACGGCCATGCGGCCCTACATGCTTGCGAATTTCCGCCCATACCTGCTCACCGCGGACGCGGAGCGGAAGTTGAACCCAAGGGACACATTCCGTGAGTGCGCGAAGGCCTGCCCTGAAATGATCGTTATTCCGCCCGGCGAATTCCTGATGGGATCGCCTGATTCCGAAGAGGGTCGCGCCAGGAACGAAGGCCCGCAGCATAAAGTCACAATCACCAGGGCATTCGCCGTATCTGTATTTGATGTGACCTTCGATGAGTGGGACGCCTGCGCCGCGGTTGGCGGCTGTCCCGCGGTTGGCGACAGCGGATTTGGGCGAGGCGAAATGCCCGTGACCAATGTCACCTGGAACGACGCGCAGACCTATGTCGCATGGCTCTCGAAGATGACCGGCCGGAGCTATCGCCTGCCCACGGAGGCCGAATGGGAATACATGGCCCGCGCCGGCACCACGACAACCTATTACTGGGGCAATGAGCTCAGCAAGGGAAACGCTAATTGCATTGTGTGTGGCACCAAATGGGATAACGTCAGTCCTTCCCCCGTCGGTTCGTTTAAAGCAAATCCGTTCGGCCTTTACGACGTGACCGGCAATGTATGGCAGTGGCTCGAAGATTGCCTCCACAATACGTACGAGGGAGCGCCCACCGATGGCTCGGCATGGACGACCGGAGACTGCAGTCTTCGGGTTGACCGTGGCGGTTCATGGATTAGCAACGCTTCGAACCTTCGCATTGCATTCCGCGGCAGCTATCCCGCCGGTAGCCGAAACTATAGCCTCGGCATTCGGGCGGCGAGGACGCTCACGCGCGAATAACCGGCCAAGAGGAAAACGGTAGCGCCGTTGCAGTCTCGGCGGTCCAGCAGGCTCGAGGCCTCGCGCTCAATCTCCGCAATGCATCAGTAAGCGGACCTACAACAACGCGACTCGCAGGGCTCTTCCGTGCCGATTTTGTTGCAAAAGTCTGCGATGAGAGGAATAAAGGCGCCCTCGGCGCATCGAAGCACGACTTTCATTTTGCCACTCGCTCGCTTGGGAGCGGCGGCTTTCACGCATAGTTGGCGCTGAGTCCAGGTAAACCGCACTGTACTTGCCCGATACCATGCACCGTCATGCCTAAGCAACACATACAGCCGCTACTGCAGGCGGAGGTCTGGCTACCAGCTTGGCGAGACGCTTCAGGTTCTGAGCAATCGCCGCAAGCGTGAACTCATCCTGAGCGCCGCACGGACCACGCAAACGCAATCGCGCGAGACGCAAGATGCGTTTCAAGTGCGCAAACAGCATCTCCACACGTTTACGATCGCGCCTGGATTGCTCGAAAGCCTCGGTCTTGGCCAGGGCACGAGCAACGTCGCGAGCAGCCTCGTTCACATCGCGCACGAGGTGCACCAAAGACCCCTAGCCGCTATTGCGCAGGCCGGCAGCAATGCCGTTAATGGTGAGATGGATTCCCTGCACGACCCGCTCATCGGTTACGCCGGCGCGAAGGCGCTGGAGCAACTCGATCTGAATATGATTGAGCGGGTCGATATAGGGAAAGCGGTTGCGTATTGAACGAGCAAGCAAGGGATTTTGCTCGAGCAGCGTCTTTTGTTCCGTGATGGCCAGCAACGCCCGTACCGACTCGCCCCACTCGGCGCGAAGGCGGCCGAAGATCGCCTCGCGCAGCGCCGGATCCGACACCAGCTCGGCGTAGCGGGAGGCAATGGCGCTATCGCTCTTGGCTAGGACCATGTCCATGTTCGACAACATGGTCGTGAAGAACGGCCAGTCCCTGTACATGGCCTGGAGCGTTGCCATGCCATCGTCTGGGTGTGCACTCGCCCAGTTGTTGACCGCTGTCCCGAATCCATACCAGCCCGGCAGCATCAGGCGGCATTGCGACCAGCTAAAGACCCAAGGAATCGCCCGCAGGTCCTCGATGCGCGCAGAGCCCGTGCGCGAGGCCGGCCGACTGCCAATGTTGAGATCGGCAATCTCGCCAATGACAGTTGCTTCGCGAAAGTAGCGGTCGAAGCCTTCCATTTCATACACCAAGCCACGGTATTTGCGGTAGGCATGAGTCGAGAGTTCATCCATTGCCGCGAGGTATTCAGCTCGTGGGCCGGGGCGGCGCGCGTCCAGCAACGTCGCCTCCAGCGTCGCCGCGGCAAGAGCTTCCAGATTGCGTCGGCCGACCTCGGCATTGGAATACTTGGCGGCAATCACTTCTCCCTGTTCGGTGATGCGTATCGCGCCCTGCATGGCGCCCGCGGGTTGAGCAAGGATCGCTTGGTAGCTCGGCCCGCCGCCGCGGCCCACCGAGCCACCGCGACCATGAAACAGGCGCAGAGCGACATTGTGACGCCGAAACGTCTGGACCAAAGCGAGCTCGGCCCGGTACAGCTCCCAACTTGACGTCAGGTAACCGCCGTCCTTGTTGCTGTCGGAATATCCGAGCATGACCTCTTGGATGTTGCCGCGGGAGGTCAGCAGCTGGCGATACTCCGGATGGGCGAACACCTTGTCCATGATATCGCCGCACCTCTGGAGATCGCCGATTGTTTCGAATAGCGGCACGATATCGACATCCAGCTGGCTTTCGTGGGGACGCAACAGTCCCACCTCCTTCAGCAGGACCGCCACTTCGAAAATGTCGGACGCGCCATCCGTCTTTGAAATTATGTAATGGGGAACGCACGCCTTTCCGTACTGCCGATGCCCGTCGGCCGCCGCTCGAAGGATCGCGAGTTCGGCTGCCGTCTCGCCCGAGTAGGACAGGTGGACCGACGCCAGCGGGCGGGGCGACCTAATCTCCGAAAGGAGAAGCGAGGCGCGGGCTTCCTCACCTAGCGCCCGGTAGTCCGGGCTCAATCGAACCGTCGCGAAGAGTTCGCCGATCACGCGCTCGTGCACGTCTGAGTTCTGGCGCAGGTCGATGGGCGCAAGATGAAAGGCGAAGACGTCAACGGCGCGGCGCAACAGGCGGAGCCGGCCGCGTGCCAAAGCCGACGATCCGTTGGCCGTCAGCGAGTCGGAGAGAACGTCCAGGTCCGCCAGAAACTCGGTAGCCTGAGCATAAACGGGTGCCGCACCGACCGCAGGCCGGGGCGCCTCACTCCTGGTAAGCGCCCGGGCGGTCGCAGCCAAGCGGGCATAAATTCCCGTGATGGCGCGCCGGTACGGCTCATCTTGACGCTGCGGCGATCGATCAGGCGACCGCTCGGCCAATCGATGAACCGGGTCCGAGACTGGAACCATCCGGCCATCGAGTGACAATTCACCGCCCAGTCGATGGACTTGCTCGAGATAGAAGCTGAATGCCCGTTCGCTCTGCATGCGCAGGGCTTGGCTTAAGACATCGGCCGTCACGAACGGGTTGCCGTCGCGATCGCCTCCGATCCAACTGCCGATCCGCAGGAAGGAGGGCACGTTCAGACC
>CATPCO010000589.1 GCA_955652925.1 uncultured Xanthobacteraceae bacterium
GACCTGCGCGCGCACGCCATCGGGATTGATGATCTGCCCGCAATCATGGGCGCAGACAACCCGTTCCACCTTGATGCGGCCGCTTTCGCGCTCGACCGCGGCCTCGATCCCCATCGCAACGTAAGTTTCATTGTGCTTGTAGTGAACATAAGCAAAGCCGCGGCCACGGGCCAGCGACGCGCTCGTGTCATTGCGGGGTGACGGCCGCGCCTGCCAGTTCAGCAGCGCGGCTGCGCGCTTTATCACTTCGATCCCGCGCGGGTCAGTGAGCCCGCGCAATCGGAACTCAACGGCATCGATGCCGGCCGCCGCGGCAAGCTCGTCGACGAAGCTCTCGACCGCAAAGCAGTTCGCGGGCTTGCCCGGCGAGCGAAGCGGCGCCGCGCGCACTGGTGTGCTCTTCAACCAGTGCACCACCACCGAGATGTTTTCGGCCGAATAGGGCGGATCCCCGTTCTGGGATATCAGGCCGGCATTGATCCCACGCACTTGATCGAGCCCGGCTGCCTCTGGCGCAAGCAGCGGAATGTTCGGCATTCCACGCGTCGTCTCGGGCAGCCAGAGATCGCTGCGCCAATGCATGATGCGGCCATCCGCGCCCACGGCACCGGCAATATCGATGAGCTGTGGCGGGCCTTTGGGATCCCAGCCGTGCTCTTCCTCGCGCGACCACTGCACGCGCACCGGGCGGCCAACCGCGCGCGACAGGATCGCGGCTTCTGCCGCGGCATCCTCGTGCCCGTTCATGCCATAGCAGCCCGCACCTTCGAGATAGATGAGCCGCACTTTCTCCGGCGGCAAGCCAAGGAAGCGCGCGTAGGTGGCGCGATTGCCGTGGGTGCCCTGGGACGCCGTCCACACCGTCGCTCCGTCCGCGTTTACGTGGGCAACGGCGCATGAGGGGCCGAGCGAAGCGTGGCTCTGCATGGGCCAGTAGTAGGTGGCGCTGAGTACCTTGGCATTGCTTGGCGAAGTTTCAGCTTGCGTCCCTTTGTTGACCAACCTTTCCTCTGTGATGCCCGGCTCGGTGCGCAGCGTTTGCGCGAGCCTGTCCTGATCGGGCAGGCCCGATCCGGCGGTCCATTGGGCACGGATTGCGCGCGCGGCTTTTACCGCCGTCCACTCGTCTTGCGCGACGACGGCGAGGAAGTCCTTGATCCTCACCACCTGCGTTCCGGCAAACTCCGCAATCGAGGCTTCGTCCACCGAAACAAGACCGGCGCCGACCGCCGCCGGCCGGATCACGCGCGCGTGCAACATGCCCGCAACGGAAAAATCGTGCATGAACACGTAGCCGCCGCTGCCGGTGCATTTGTGCGGGACGTCGGGTTTCGGCAGCGGTTTGCCCACAAGCGTGTACGTGGACGGATCCTTGAGCGGCGCTTTGGGATCGAGCTTGAGACCGAAGCGTTCCCCCTTCAACAGTTCGGCGAAGACGACGCCAGCGCCGCCGCTCTTCGGTCGCACCTTCCCGTCGTCGGCAACAAGATCTTCAGGTTTGGCATTGAGGCGCTTGGCCGCGAGCTCCACGAGCGCCTTGCGCGCGGTCGCCGCGGCTTGACGGATCTGCATGCCGCCGCGCGCAATCCCGGCTGACCCGGCGGTGCGCCCCTGGTCGGGAGTGAGCGAAGTATCGCCTTCGACATAGTGGATCTGGTCGATGCCAATGCCGAGCTCCTCGGCTGCAATCTGACGCATCGCAATGCGAAGACCCTGGCCCAGGTCGACTTTGCCGGCAAACAGGGTCACCGTCCCATCGCCGTTGACCGAGAGAAATGCATCGACCTCCTTCGGGTCGAGCACCCGCGGCGCGCTGCTCGCCTGCGCGAAGACCTCCGTTCGGATGCCGCCGAGGGCAAAGCCGACGGTCAGCGCTCCCGCCTTGAGGAGGGTGCGACGGCTCATCCGGTCAAGTGCGCTCATGTCAGCCTCCCTGACCCGAAGCAGCAAGCACGGCGCGCACGACGCGCAGGTGAGTGCCGCAGCGGCATAGATTACCCTCGAGTGCCGCGCGGATTTCGGGCCCGGTCGGTTTTGCCTTTTCGGCGAGCAAGGCCGCCGTGGTCATGATCATGCCGCTCGTGCAGTAGCCGCACTGCGGCACCTGCTCCTTGATGAAGGCGGCCTGGATTGGGTGCGGGGCTGATGCTGTGCCCAATCCTTCGAGCGTGGTCACGCGCTTACCCCGCGCGTCCGCAATCGTCAGCTGACACGATCGCATGGCGCTGCCCTCGACCAGCACCGTGCAGGCATCGCACTGGCCAAGGCCGCAGCCGAACTTGGTCGCGGTCAAACCCAGCCCGCGCAGGACGTAGAGAAGCGGCTTGTCGGGATCGGACGAATCGACCGCTCGGGCAACTCCGTTGACGTGAAGATCATAACTGGCCATGCAAGTTTCTCCAGCGAGGGCAGCTGCAAGTCAATTTGCCGGTATATTCTAGGGAAACTCCGAACGACTTGCGAGCCGCAGATGCTAACGAGTGGAGTCTGCGGGATGCACAAGAGGGCGGGGGCGCGCGTTGCGCGCGCGCAGGTCGTCCGTAAGGCCGGCGACCGCCTTGCTCGCCGTGATTGCAAGCAGCAGGAAGAAACCGAGCTCCGCCGCGTTGAGCGGATCAGCGATGTAGAAGCTGAACTTGGGCGCGAACAGGAAATAGGCCGCGGCGAACCCGCTGATGAATGAGGTGATCACGGCGAGCGTACTGCCGTAATGCATGGCGATCACGATGGTGGGCAGGAGATAACCCAGCACCAGATGCTCTTCCGCCAGATAACTGTCGATTGGAAGCAATACGAACGTGGTGAGCATGACCGCTGAACACGCGACCAGGATTGATGTGACCCATTGCAGGATCGGAGACTCCGCGCGTCCGGCGCCGCCATAGCGGCGCTTTTCAGCAAGCCATACCGTCAGCAGCGAAGCAAAGACATAAAGGGACAGGGTTACAGCCTCGCCCCGCGTGGGCAGATCGAAAGACAGGGGGGGTGCCGGAGATTGCGAC
>CATPCO010000590.1 GCA_955652925.1 uncultured Xanthobacteraceae bacterium
GCGCCGCATCCTGGGCCGCTTGCGTCATCGTATAGGGATCGCCGGAGGTGACGAGAGCGAGCGCGCCGAAGGTATCGACGCGCGCGACCGAGACTTCGTCGGCCACGCTGCCCAGCTGGGCCGCCACCCGGTTCGCCAGCGCCGTGCCGATCCCAGTCCCCATCTCGACGTGATCGCAGTGGATCGCGATGCGACCATCGGGGCCGATCTCCACCCGGCCCAGCGAGCAATCCGCTCCGGTGCCGTAATCCTTGGTGGCGCAAGCGATGCCCGTGCCGGAGAGTCTGCCAGCCTGGGCGCGCGCTTTCTCCTCTCCGCGCTGCTGCCAGATCGGATGAGTTTCGAGCTTGTCCAGAATCTCCGCCGTGCGAACTGACACGCTATAGGGATTCCCCGTCATGGTGCGGCCGCCGGGCTTGAGCGCATTGCGCCGGCGCAGCTCGATCCGGTCGAGCGGCAATGCGTGGGCCAACTCGTCGATCAATACTTCAAGCGCGGTCATGGTCTGCAGCGTGCCGTAGCCGCGCATGGAGCCCGCGGTCACGCCGCGCGTGTGCAGCGCAACGGTTGTGACGTCGACTTTCGGAATTTCGTAGATGCCGATCGCGGCGGTCGCAGCGACCGTCGCCACGTTGGCGGAATAATTGGCGAGACCGCCGCCATCCAATACGTGGTCGGCGGCAAAGGCTTGAATTTTTCCGGTCGCGCGATCGACCCCGATGCGGCTGCGCATGTCGAAACGGTGCCGTTTGATGCCCGCCTGAAACTGCGCATAGCGATCGTGCGCGAGCCGGACCGGACGGCCCGGAAAGAACATCGCTGCGAGAGCGACATAGAGCGGAAATGGCGTGTGATCGCGCCCGCCGAAGCCGCCGCCGAGATAGGCAAACTGCCCGTTGATGCGTTTGGGCTTGAATGGGGCGCGCGCTTCACCCAGGAGGTATGCGATCGATTCTCCCGCCTCATAGGGGGACTGTACGCCCACGACGAACTCGAGGGCGCCGCGGCCCGAGTCATACCAGGCGAGCCCACTCTCGGGCTCGAGAAACATCGGGTCCACCGATTGGGTCTGGAATTCGCGCTCGAGCACCAAGAGGAGGTCCGACTTGTCATTCCTGAGCTCTGCGCGGATCTGCTCGCCGTATTGCGCAGCTTTGGCGTACGGTGATCCAGGGGCCGCGGCCGACGGGGACCAGGCCGGAAGCTGCGTATTCTGCACATGCGGCGGGCTCACCCAGCCCGCTTGGGCTGGTGAGTAGATGTCGGGAGCGTCGGGGCTTTGACCTGCGATGCGGGTGAACCGGAAGGCGCCGTAGTTGGGGAGAGAGACGGGGCCGGTTTCGCCGCCGAATTGCACAAAGCCGCCATCGCGCAGCGCGAGGCGCGCCTGATCGAACGTATCGAACTTTTCAAAGATCAACAGCGCGACTGGCTGGCCGAGATAGATCGGCGTTCTGCCGATCGGGCAGAACAAATCACCGGCGTAGAACTCCGGAACACGGGTGCCGATCCGGGCAAGGTCGCTGGCATCCACCACGACCGATGGCTTAAGCGCACCTTGCAGGCGAGCAAGATCGATGCCGGTGTAGACATGCGTGGCGTCAGGCGCGCGGATGAGCAGCGCGTGCGAGGTGCTCGCCGGCCAGCCCGGGAGATCGGAGGCGCGAAAATCCGCCGCATAGAGCTTGGCCCCTGCGGCCTTCGCGACGCCGTCAATTCTGCCCTTGCCGCCAGCGGCCGGGTTCCAGCGACCTGCTCCCGGCAGGGTCTCACGCGCTGCGAACGCTCCTTCCTGCGCCGGCGCAAGACGCGAGAGAGCGACCGTAATGCCGCTCGCCGTACTCCACTTTACGAATTCGCGCCGGGAAAGCCGCATGCTGCTACCTTCTGTTGGGCGCCCGCATCAGTGTACGGCACCTGCTATTCCCGATTGCACTCTCATGCCATTCGCAAGCTTAACGATGCTACAATAACTAGCCGATTCTTCCGCCGCAATTATGACCCGAATCTAACGCTGTTGACGAATCCTGTTCGACCAGCATGGGCAATAGCGCGCGTTGCTGGTAGTTCTGCTCCTGCGATGCATGGTCGTACACGGCGCAAGCTCGCTGTGGGAACCTTATCTTCAATACCAGGAGAAATTCGTGAAAATCAAATCGAACTCGAGTGCCGGCGCTCGTGCGCTGGCCGTTTCGCTCGCAATCGGTTTGTGCGGCTTGCAGGCGCGGGCGCAGGAGGCGCCATCTTCACTCAAGCCGATCCTGCGCACGCAAACGGCAAGCCCGGCGGACGTCGGGACACAGAATATCCTGCAGCTCAATGCCTCGATGTTTGAGCTCTATGACGCCTCGTCCAGGATCTTCCAGCGCAATTTGCTGGCCCAGCATCCCGTGATCCTTGGATTGTTCTCGGGAGCGGGCGGACGTTTCATTTTATATCGCCCCGGCATGGCGCCAATCGATGCGCCGTCCGTGCCGATCGTTTATCAGCTACTCAAGTCGGTCGGCCACAGCACCATGGCATTGGCGGAAGTGATCATGCCTTATGTCGACAGCCCCAATGATTCGAGCTGGCGCGGTCCGCTCGCGGCCTATCGGAGCCGGATGCAATCCGCGCTCGACGGCATCGATGCGGCGCCGATGCGGGACGACTGGAAGCCGACCAGCCGCGCCGTCCTGCAGAACAACATTGCATTCATGGACGACTGCCTTGCGCAGAACGCGATTCGCATGGATGCGTTGACGGCCTTTGCCAAGAAGCAAGCGCCTTTGTTGAGAAAGAACATCGCCTGGGCGGCGCAGACCCAGGTCGGCCATTGGATGGGCGTGGTCGGCGAATGGAAAAGCATGCTTGGCGCCGACTGGGACAAGACCTATGCCGCGAGCAACACCATCTACGTCGCCCGCCAGAACAATGTCCTGTTCAGCGTGCTTGCGCAGTATTTCGGGGCCGACGCCATCAATGATCGGTTGCTTCTGATCGAGACCATCTCGTTCACCACGACACCGGAGGAGATGCTGGACTCGCTCACCCGCATCATTGCCGACCGCCCAGTGGGGCAGATCTTCTTTGGCAATGACCGGCTGATGGATTTCGAGCTCATGGGCGGCGACGGACGCCAGGCCGTCCTTGACGAGGACGCCAAGCGCAAGATCAATCCGACCTTGCCGCCGCTTGTGCCGTTCGGATCGCATCAATGGCCCACGCTGATCACGCCCGGACCCGGTGCCAAGACGCTGGCAGACCTACCGTGAGATATCTGTTCAGCTCGTAGCACCCTACCGGCTTGCGCCTGTTGGTGAATGATCGCTGGATGCGTGCGCACGGCGCCGAAAGACGACGCCTTTGCGCGCGCCACGATCTTTGACGCCGAACGCGTGTGCCCCTGGGTCGCTCTCCCGCTTTGGGTTATTCAGCTGTGCAATTCGCAGTGAGTTCCACCGTAGGGTGGGCAAAGGCGCGCTCTCGCGCGCCGTGCCCACGCGTCTTGCAGGCGTGCGAGGAAAAGATGATAGTTGTTTGCGATGCCGCGATATCGCCGAGCACACGTCCCTGGCGGCCTCTTTTTCTTTACTGTTGTACTCGCTGATAGATCGAGTGACCTTCTCGTTCGACATGTTGATCGGCTCCGGCGCATTTACGGGTCTGTACGAAAGCGCTATCCCTTCGAAACGGTCGCAGTTTGCTACCCGATCACCTTCATGCCCTCTGGTCACTGCCGCAGGGCGATACTGATTTTTCGCTGCGCTGGAGTCTGATCAAGAGTGGTTTCTCGCGCGGACTGCCAGGGTACACACCGCGTAATTCCAGTAAGATAATCCGACGCGAGAGGAGAATTTGGCAGCGTCGCTATTGGGAGCACGCTATTCGCGACGATGCTGATTTAGAACGGCACGTCGACTAC
>CATPCO010000591.1 GCA_955652925.1 uncultured Xanthobacteraceae bacterium
ACCCGGCATTGCGGCGGAAAATCCTCGATGAAAAACCCTCGCAGGAGGAAGTGAGCAAGCTCGCACAGTTCCGTCAGCTGATCACCACCCGTTGGGACAAGTTCTTCATCATGGGAGACCCGCCGGACTATGAGCCGGCCGACGAGATGAGCGTGGCAACCATTGCTGCGCGCGAGGGGCGCCCCCCCGACGAGGTTGCCTACGATTATCTGACCGGTGCAGAGAACCGCTACTTGTTCTTCCCGGTGGTCAATTATGTGTCCGGCGACCACGAGGCGATCCGTGAAATGCTGGTCGACTCGGCCACGTTGCTCGGATTGAGCGACGGCGGCGCGCACTGTGCATCCATCGTCGACGCGGGCGTGCCAACCTACATGCTGATGCACTGGGGCCGCGATCGCCAGCGCGGGCCGCGCTTGCCGCTCGAGCTCCTGGTCAAGCGCCAGACCAGCGAGACAGCCCAATTCTTCGGCCTGCATGACCGCGGTCGACTAACGCCGGGGATGCGCGCAGACATCAACCTGATCAACTTCGAAGGCTTGCGGCTCTATCAGCCGCAGCTGGTCAACGACCTTCCCGCCGGCGGGCGCCGATTTGTGCAGCGGGTGGACGGTTACGAGGCCACGCTGGTGGCGGGGACCCCGACCTTCGAACGGGGCGAGCACACCGGCGCCATGCCGGGACACCTCGTGCGCGCAGGACACGCGTAGGACACACGCGTAGGGCACGCGTGCCCTTTCATAACCGGGACTGCGCACTATGGCGTGAGGTCGTATCCGATCATGGTCCGGCCGAGCGGCTTGCTCGCAGGCGAAATGTCGCATTTGAGGAATTGGCCCCGGCCCGCCTTTCCGACGAACTCCCCGCCCTCGGCGACCGGTTCTCCCCGCACCAGCGTTATCACCGGCCACCCCTTGATTTGCTTGCCCTCGTAAGGCGTGTAGTCCATGGCGTCGTGCATCATCGATTGCGTGATGGTCACCGCCTTATCCGGATCCCAGATCGCCAGATCCGCGTCGGCGCCCACCGCGATCGTGCCCTTGCGTGGATAAAGCCCGTAGAGCTTGGCGGCGTTCGTTGCCGTGAGCGCCACGAATTTCGGCAGATCAATGCGCCCTTTGCCGACTCCCTCCGAGAACAGGAGAGCGGTACGCACTTCGAGCCCCGGCACTCCGTTCGCCACTTTCTTGAACGGAGCATTGCGTCCATGCTTCATCTTCCCTTCGGGATCGTCATAGCGATAAGGCGCGTGATCGGAGGAAAACACTTCGAACACGCCGGTCTCGAGGCCGCGCCAGATCACTTCCTGGTTCGCTTTATCGCGCGGCGGGGGGCTGCACATGTATTTGGCGCCCTCAAAACCCGGCCGGTCGAGGTCATCCGCCGTGAGAAACAGATATTGCGGGCAGGTCTCGGCATAGACCTTGAGCCCGCGATCCTGTGCCAGCCGGATCTGCTCCATCGCCTCGCGCGCGGACACATGAACGATCAGGATGGGCACATCCATAAGCTCGGCGAGCGAGATCGCGCGCGAAGTTGCCTCGCGCTCCGCGATCGGAGCGTGCGCTACGGCATGGAAACGCGGCGCTGAATGACCGGCGGTGAGCAATTTTTCGCTCAGCCAGGAGATGACGTCGTGGTTCTCGGCATGAACCATGACCAGAGCGCGCTCACGCCGCGCTAACGTCAGCACTTCCAGAATTTGGCGGTCATCAAGTTTGAGAAGATCGTATGTCATGTAGATCTTGAACGACGTATAGCCATCCTTGATCAGCGCCGGCAGCTCCTGGCCGGTCACCTGCTCGGTCGGATCGGAGATGATCAGGTGGAAGGCGTAGTCCACGACCGCCTTGCCCTCGGCGCTCGCGTGATAGTCCTGCACCACCTGACGCAAGGACATGCCGCGATATTGCGCGGCGAATGGAATGACCGTCGTCGTGCCGCCGCATGCCGCGGAGCGGGTAGCAGTGAAGAAATCATCCGCCGTCATCACGCCGAGCGAGGATCGTTGGGCGATGTGGCAATGACTGTCCACCCCGCCGGGTGTGACGATCTTGGCTTCTGCATCTATTTCCCGCCGGCCGCGGCCGAGCTTTGCGCCGATGGTTGCGATCCGGCCGTCCATCACCCCGATATCGGCGCGAAAGACATCGGCCGCCGTTGCGACCATCCCATTGCGCACGACAAGGTCGTAATCGCTCATGCTGCGCTAGGCCACGGCGCGCTTGCGGCCGTCACGCCGGGCGGCGAGGCGCGCGGTGAGGCGAGCGAGAAGATGATCGAGCTCGTCCAAATCGCCGGCGTCGAGCTTTGCACCCGGGGCACGCACCGTGGCAGACCGGATCGCCCCTCGCCGGCGCAGGATTTCCTTGCGCACCGCCAGACCGAACCCGGGTTGCTGCTCATGCCGCACCAGCGGCAGGTAGAGGTCGAACAGATCTTCGGCTTCATTGGCTTTGCCGGCCGCAAACAGGGAGCACACCTCAACCAGCATCTCGGGATAGACAAATCCCGTCATGATTCCGTCTGCGCCGCGATTAAGCTCCTGAGGCACGTATAATCCGCCGTTGCCGACCAGAATACTGACATAGCGCCGCGCGCTTCCATCGCACGCCTGGCGCAGTTGCGAGAGCTTCTTGAGACCCGGACAATCCTCATGCTTGAACATCACGACGCCCGGGTGGCTGTCGACGATTTTCAGAAAGCTCTCGACCGAGATATCCGCCTGCGTCGATTGCGGATAGTCCTGATAGACCACGGGTACATCGGCCCCAAGCGCGGCTATCACCTGATCGAAATATGCCACGATTGCCGATTCGGTCTTGAGCCCCGTGAGAGGTGCAATCATCACCCCACAAGCTCCAGCATCCATGGCTGCCCTGCTGAGCTTGACCAGATTGGCCGTGCCTGGATTCGATACGCCGACAATGACCGGTACGCGGCCGTCCACACGCCGCAAGTAATGGCGCGTGAACTGCACCGATTCCTCATCACTGAGTTTTTGCGCCTCGCCCATCATTCCCAGGATGGTGAGGCCGGCCACCCCGCAGCGGAGGTAGAACTCGATCAGCGTGTCGACGCTTGCCCAGTCGATCTCGCCGCTCTCGGCGAACGGGGTCGCCGAGATGGTGTAGACGCCTTTTGCACTCGCATTGAGCAGCGCGGTCATTTTTGCTGCTTCTCCATGGTCGGCGTTATCTATAGCGTGCGGCTTGGCAAGAGCAACGCCTTGTTCAGCCTCGCGCGCTTGCTATAGTCGCAAGCAGCTATCTGTGCATCGAGGAAATCGCATGCGAAATGCCATCTGGGTTGCAGCCGCCGCGCTGATACTTCCGTTCTCCGTGTCCGCTCAGGAGCTGCCCCCCTTGCGGACCGCGATTGACGGCACCTTCGCTCCTCACGCATTTCCAAACATGTCCGGGGGCTACCAGGGTTTCAACATCGATCTTGGCAATGAAATCGCGGCGCGGCTCAAGCGCAAGATCACGATCGATGCGGCGCAGTTCTCGGGCCTCATACCGGCGCTGCAGGCTGGAACCTACGACTTTCTCATCGCGCCGACCACGGTGACGAAGGAGCGATCCGAGAGCATGCTGTTCACGGAAGGCTATCTCAATACGGATTACCAGTTTCTGATCAAGAAGGGCGCGCCCAAAATTACCAAGCTGGAGGATCTCAAAGGCAAGACCATCTCGGTCAACAAAGGTGCGATCTATGATTCTTGGGCACGCGACCTTGAGCCCAAGATTGGTTGGAAGGTGGAGTCATTCGGCACGCAGCCCGATGCGGTACAGGCAGTGCTGGCCGGCCGGGCCGATGCCAATGTCGCAGGTAACACCGTCATCGCATGGGCGGTGAAGAACAACCCGCAGCTTGAGCTCTCGTTGCTTTATTCGACCGGTCTCGTCTGGGCGGCCCCGCTGCGCAAGGATTCCGGTGAGCTGCGCAAAACGATCGACAGCGCCATCGAATGCCTCAAGGCCGACGGAGTCATCGCAAAGCTGCACGAGAAGTGGTTCGGCGTGGCGCCCGAGCCGGGTTCGCCCGCGGTGATCATCTATCCCGGTTACGGCGTTCCGGACATGCCGGGCTACGATCCGACTCCGCACACGCCGTCCTGCGGCTGAACCCATCCCTGATGACCACCGCGCAGGCGCCGATCCTGGAAATCCGCGGCCTGCGCAAGAGCTTCCATCATGTGGAAGTGCTGCGCGGCATCGACCTTTTAGTCTGGCCGCAGCAGCTCGTCTTCATCATCGGGCCGTCGGGCTCGGGCAAAAGCACGCTGCTGCGCTGCTGCAATCGTCTGGAGGAGCCGACTGCCGGCTCGATCCGGATTGACGGCATCGACATCATGGCACGTTCCACGGATATCAACGCCATGCGCCGCCGGATTGGAAT
>CATPCO010000592.1 GCA_955652925.1 uncultured Xanthobacteraceae bacterium
ATGGGCGGCTGGTTCAATAAAGAGCTCAAGGAGCCGGCAGACTTGACAGGTGTCAAGATGCGTATCGGCGGCTGGGCCGGCAAGACGCTGGGGAAGCTTGGTGTCGTCGCGCAGCAGATCGCCGGCGGCGATATCTATCCGGCGCTCGAAAAGGGCACCATCGACGCCGCCGAATGGGTCGGGCCCTACGATGACGAGAAGCTCGGCTTCTACAAGGTGGTGAAGTTCTACTATTATCCCGGTTGGTGGGAAGGAGGTACCGCACTCCACCTGATGATCAACCTGGCCAAATGGAACGAGTTACCGAAAAGCTACCAAGCGATCGTCGCCACCGCGGCGGGCTTTGCCAACGTTGAAATGCAGGCAAGATACGATGCCCGCAACCCTGAGGCCTTGAAACGGCTGGTTGCCGCGGGCACGCAATTGCGTCCGTTCTCCCAGTCGATCATGGAGGCCTGTCTGAAGGCGTCGATCGAGGTCAACACCGAGACTTCGGCAGTCAACGCCGACTACAAGAAAGTTTGGGACTCGATACAGACGCTTCGCACGGACGAATATCTCTGGTGGCAGATTGCCGAATACAGCTACGACACCTTTATGATCCGCACTCGTACGCGGAGTTGAATGCGCATCAGGGCCTGCACGGTAGCTCGCGCTATTGACCGGAGCACCGAAGCCGATCAGCTCGGCCGCTCGCTTCGGCCGTGTCCTCCTTTTATCGTCATTTCGCGGCGCCCGCTGCGGTCGCGAACTCACTCGGCTCGCAACTCGGCGGCGGCATCGAGGACGGCACGGATGACTTTGTCGTAGCCGGTGCAGCGGCAGAGGTTGCCAGCGAGCCAGTAGCGCGCCTCGGTCTCGGTCGGATTCGGATTGCGGTCCAGCAGCGCCTTGGCGGCGATCAGCAGGCCTGGCGTGCAGAAGCCGCACTGCAGCGCCGCATGCTCCAGGAATTTCTGCTGCAACGGATGCAGGTCATGACCGTGTGCCATGCCCTCTATCGTCTCGACCGCGCAGCCTTCGGCCTCGGCCGCCAGCATCAGGCACGAGCAGACCAGGCGGCCGTCCACGATCACGCTGCAGGCGCCACAATCGCCAGAGCTGCATCCCTCCTTGCTGCCGGTCAGGTGGAGCTCGTCGCGAAGCACATCGAGCAGGGTGAGCTGAGGCTCGCACAGGAACTCGGTGGGTTCGCCGTTGATCCTTGCCGACACGTGATGCTTGCTCATCGGCGCTCTCCTGCGCGTTCATAGGCGATGGCCGCCGCCCGGCGGGCCATCACGCCGGCGACCTTGGTGCGATAGGCGATGGTGCCGCGTTTGTCGTCGATCGGCTTGCAAGCGCGCCGCGCCGCCTCATCCAGCGCGGCGAGCGCCGTGGCGTCGAGCGTGCGCCCGATCAGCGCGGCTGCGGCGTCCCGAACCAGGAGCGCGGTCGGGGCCACGGCGCCCAGCACGACCCGCGCATCGGTACAGACGCCGGCGCCGTCGAGGGTGACGCTGACTGCAGCGCCGACCACCGCAATGTCCATCTCGGTGCGCGGGATGAAGCGAAGATAGGCGTCGGCCGAGCGGAGCGGGCGCCTGGGCAGGTGAAACTCGATGATGAACTCGTCCCGGCCGAGCGAGGTGCGCCCCGGACCGCTGACAATGCTCTCCACCGGAACCTCGCGCCGCCCGTTCGCGCCCACGACTACACAGGTCGCGCGCGCCGCGATCAGCGCCGGCACGCCGTCGGCTGCCGGCGACGCGTTGCAGAGATTGCCGGCAAGCGAGGCGCGACCTTGGATCTGGGTCGAGCCGATCAGATTGGTGGCCTCGACCACCCCGGGCCAGGCCTCCCGGAGCGCCTTGCATTCGCCGATCACGGCACCGGGAGTCGCGGCACCGATCGCGAAGCCGCCATTTTGCTCTCGAATGCCCGAGATGCCGGGAATTCTCTTGGTATCGACGATCAGGTCCGGCCGGAGGCGACCGGACCGCAGCTGAACGAGCAGATCGGTCCCGCCCGACAGGACTTTCGCGATGCCGGAGGCTGCGGCGAGCGCGCCGACAGCCTCCTCGACCGTCGACGGGGCGGCATAAGCAAGCATGGGCACGCTCCTCACAATGAGCCGGGCGGAACGCTAGCGCATGTGCGAGCGAACGCAAACCCGGCGCTGCATGGTCGCATGGTCCGGCCGAGGCCCATGGGCGCCAAGATAAGCCGACGCGTGTCCCGATGCGGTAATGACGAAACCGTTCGCGATGGCTTGCATTTGCGGGCCGGGCGCGCGACCGTGATGGCGGCACCAATCAGGCGACGAGGCGAGGCAGCCATGCAAGATGTCCCCACAAAGCGACCCGCCAATGTCTCCTCGACGGAAGGCGCACGCCAGTTTAAATGGGTGGGCACGCGGCCCATTCGTCCGGACGGCGTGCCGAAGGTGACTGGGCGTGCGCAGTACGGGGCGGACTTCGTGATGCCGGGCATGCTGGCCGGCCGTATCCTGCGCTCGCCGCACGCCCACGCGCGCATCCGCTCGATCGATGTCGCGAAGGCTCAGGCGCTGCCTGGCGTCAAGACCGTGGTGACGTCGGCGGACTTTCCAGAGCAGGCGTTCGCCTATGTCGGCCCCGAGCGCGTGGCGCAGAATTTCTGGCACATGACGCGCAATATCATGGCGCGCGAGAAGGTGCTCTACGAGGGCCATGCGGTCGCCGCGGTGGCGGCCGCCAGTAACGCGATCGCCGATGAGGCGCTGTCCCTGATCGAGGTCGACTACGAAGTGCTGCCGCACGTCATCGATGTCGATGCGGCGATGCGGCCCGACGCGCCGCTCCTGTTTCCCGACATGATCACGCGCGGGATCGATCCGACGCCGAAGACGCCGTCGAACATCTCGAAGCGGATCGAGTACCAGATCGGCGATCTTGCGGCCGGCTTCGCGGCGGCTGACGAGATCGTCGAGATGTCATTCAAGACCGCGCCGGTGCACCAGGCCTATATCGAGCCGCAGGCCTGCGTCGCCCGCTTCGACGCCGACGGCCAGGGTGAAATTTGGAGCTCGAGCCAGGGCCACTTCGTGGTGCGCGCCTACACCGCGCAGCTGCTCGACATGAACCTCGGCGATCTGCGGGTCTATCCGGCGGAGATCGGCGGTGCCTTCGGCGGCAAGACCGTCGTCTATATAGAGCCGGTCGCCACCATGTTGGCGCGCAAGTCCGGCCATCCAGTCAAGCTGGTCATGAGCCGCGAGGAGGTGTTCAAGGCCTCTGGCCCAACCTCCGGCTCGTCCGTGACGGTAAAGATCGGGGTCAAGCGCGATGGCCGGATCGTTGCTGCCGATGGCGTCTTCAAGTACCAGGCCGGCGCCTTCCCGGGTTCGCCGGTCATGAACGCCTGCATGTGCGCGTTTGCACCCTACGATATCCCGAACGCGCGCACGGTCGGTTACGACGTGGTGTGCAACCGGCCGAAGGTGGCGGCCTATCGCGCGCCGGGCTCGCCTATTGCCGCATTCGCGGTCGAGAGCGTGCTCGACGTGCTGGCGCAGAAG
>CATPCO010000593.1 GCA_955652925.1 uncultured Xanthobacteraceae bacterium
CTAAATCGACCTCATCCACAGTCGCAACGCGCGACCGCATCCTGAATGCCGCGATAGAGCGGTTTACGAGAACGTCTTACGAGCAGACCGGGCTACGGGACATCGCAGCTGATGTTGGAATTGATGTCGCTTATGTGCACCGCTGCTTCGGCTCGAAAAAACGTCTCTTTGCCGAAGCCGTTAGGGCCGCGATGCAGCCCGCCGATCTTCTCACGGGTCCTGCGGGCGATCTCGCGGGCAAGCTCGCGAACCATCTTCTTTCAAAGCGAGTCCGTCGCCGCCCGGGACTCGACATCCTTATTCGCTCGCTTTCGAGCCCGGAAGCATCGCCGGTCGTGCGCCAATTCCTCCAGAGTGATTTTATCAGTCCGCTTGCTGAGAAGCTCGATGAACCGCCAACTGGTCGGATCGCGTTGATTGCCGCGTTCTTAGCAGGAGTGGCCATCTTCAGAAACGTGCTTCGCATCGCGCCTCTGCTTGAGGCCGAGGGTGGCGAACTCGAAAGCCTTATCGCAAATACCATCGGATCCTTATCGGCTGGTGTAACGAGCCCGTGGCGTGACCCGACGCTCGAAGAGCTTCTATCGGAGCCGACCATCGCGGCGTTGATGGACGCGGATGGGGTCAATCCCGAGGAACTCGAAGCAATGCTACGGGGGATAACTGCAACGCTAACAAAACGTTCTGATATCGCTGGTCACTTCGGTCGCGCGACGTAACATTGCATGAGGATGACATCATGACGGAATTTGCCTCCACGCTGCCAATCCCACAGGAACGAGTGCTGCTGCAGGAGCTGAACCACAGGATCAGCAACGAATTCTTCTCTGCTATGAGCCTCGTGTCTCTTGCTGCTGCACGTTCCTGCAGCGACGAGGTCAAAGTCGCTCTAATGGGCGTTACGGAGCTACTGCGCCATTACGCAGAGGTCCATCAGGCTCTTCAGAGTCCGCGAGACGATACTCGCATTGACGCGGCGACATACCTTAGCAAGCTTTGCCTGTCTATCAGACGATCCAAGCTGGATCACATGAAAATACACCTCGTACTTGCGGCCCCTCCTTTGGTACTGCAATCGGACGAATGTTGGCTACTAGGGATGATTGTCTACGAGCTTGTAACAAATGCAGCACGACACGCGTTCGCGGGCAGGGATGGAGAGATACGAGTCGAGCTATTGCGCTCCGGCGCGTTTGTTACATGCAAAGTGCTGGACAACGGAGCGGCTCCGGCACAAGTCCAGCATGGACGCGGGCTAAAAATAATCGAGGAACTGACTAAGGCTCTCGATGGCCGATTCGAGCAGAAATTTGGAACCTCGGGATCGATGTCGATTTTAGTCTTCCCGTACAGCGAGGGAAGCGCGCGTCTGCCAGAACAATTACCTGCAGAGCCTGGCTCATTGCTCAAAACCAGTCGCCGCTCGGGTTGATTCGGAGTCATCACTTTCGTCCTCCAAACAGCTTCCAAACTAAGGCCAGTAGTGTCTCGATTGTGGGTCCGCCACGCTAGGGGCTGCACTCCCGTGGCACAGAAGATGCGGTTGCGCGTTATCGCCAAGCCCGCAAGTCGCCGGCAGAGCAACACGGATGATGATCGCCACGGCACAATCGTTCGTTCCGAGAGCCTCACCATCTGCTGGCAGTTTGCGGGCTCTTGATGCCGTCAACTTTTTCGTAGCAGCGAGTCTGGCCGGCTTTGGTCCATTCGTGGCCGTCTTTCTAGGAGAGCAAACCTGGTCACAGGAAGAGATCGGCCTTGTTTTGAGTATTGGCGCTGCCGCGGGCTTGCTGGCCCAGGTGCCCGGGGGCGAACTTCTCGACGTGGTTCGCTCCAAGTGCTTCTTGATCGCCTTGGGCATGGTCATGGTGGGCCTCAGTGCTGGCATCATCGCTTTGTGGCCAGCATTCGCGCCGGTCTGCGTGGCTTTGGTGCTCCAAGGAGTCACCGGCGGATTTCTTGGAACGGCCATCACGTCCATAAGCCTTGGCCTCGTTGGACACGACCTGCTCGGCGAGCGGCTTGGGCGCAATCAATGTTTCAGGTCCATTGGGAGCTTGGCAGCAGCTGCGATTTTGGGCGCCGTCGGATATTTTCTGTCCAACCGCGCTATATTTTTCGCGACCGCTTTATTCGTCGTTCCGGCGCTGGCTGCGCTCGGTCGGATCAACGCCGATGATATCCACTTTGGCCAATCAGTCGGCGCGCCCGATCACCACCTCACTACAGAGCCTTCCCGAGCCCGCCGTCGACAGTTCTGGAGGGATCGCGGCTTGCTGACCCTTGCCTGTTCCCTGTTTCTGTTTCAGATGGCCGACGCTGCGATACTGCCGCTGATTGGCGGAACTCTGGCAAAGACGGAAGGCAATCGATCCGCGCTGATCATGTCAGTGCTGCTGGTCGTGCCGCAGATTGTCGTCGCCCTGATGGCGCCATGGGCAGGCCGACGGGCCAAAACCTGGGGACGTCGCCCGCTATTAATTATCGGGTTCAGCGTTGTGCCCGCCCGAGCGCTGGCGTTTGCAATGACTACCGACCCGGTAATTCTGGCCGCAGTGCAAGTCTTGGACGGGATCAGCGGAGCCGTGCTTGGGGTGCTGCAAGCACTGATCATTGCCGACCTCACCATAGGCACCGGTCGATTCAACTTTGTGCAAGGCCTCGTGGGCGTCGCGTCTGGCATCGGCGCCTCGGTCAGTACTACGCTGTTCGGGCTCATAGCCGACAGTCTCGGCCGCTCAGTCGCTTTTCTCGCTATTTCGGTTACGGGCTTGCTCGCGGTCGTCGTGGTCTGGTTTTTCATGCCGGAGACGAGGCCGTCGTTGTCACTGCATCGCAATGTCGTTCACGTTTAGGCGCGGGCAACCCTCGATTGTGCAGCTTCCGCCGATCCACGGTAAGCGGCATTTGAGCGGACATCCCGGCACGCACACTTCGTGCCCACAACGAATATTGACGGGGCTGTCCTGCGATGCATCGGAGGCGCCCAGGGGCGGTTTGCGTGCCAAGCCGCTCAGAGAGCGCGGGGTGGCAACTTCGGGTTCAATACCTTACGTGCGCTTTCACCACCGGTCACGGGCAGACCAGCCGGGCTGAGCAATCCGATCTGTACGAGCACACCGGCTTGATCCCAATAGATGTGTTCGTGAGAGATCTTGTCACCCTTGAACCCAACAAGATGTTCCAGGACCAGTGCACAATCTCCGCAGCACCCGGTAAGCGGACTCCGCGGGTGGGCCCGGCGGGCTCTTCAGCGCCAGCAGCCGACTCAGTTATCCGTCGAACTCTGTATTTTAATTGTTGCGCCGATAGCGGCTTCGCGGTTCGGCTGCATAGGCTGAGAATGGATTTTGAAAGCAAAAGCCGCCGTTTCCCGAACGTGCGGCCTGGCATTGCTCAAACGAATAGAA
>CATPCO010000594.1 GCA_955652925.1 uncultured Xanthobacteraceae bacterium
ATGAACATGTATGAGACGCCACCCCAGCGCTCACAGAGCTGGTTGACGGTCAAAAATTTCTTGGTCAGTTTGGGATCGATTTTGGGAGCCGGCATGCCCCGGTCCTCCTGTTTGTATTACAACAGGAGACATGGCAGTTCAGAAACGCTAAGTCAGCAGCACTACAGTAATTAGATTTTCACTGTTGTGCGGCGACTCATCGCCCGATCACGGCGTGAAATTCCACGGATTCTTTCTTTGCCGCTGGGGGGTTTGATAGCCGTCGGCTGCGGCTTCCGCGCAGTACTTTGCGCAGGCGCGCTCCAGGTCGCCGGGCTTCCCAGTCGCAACTTCAAACAGAAGGGCTGCTAGCTTGAAGTAGGCTCCCTCTCGCGACAGCGTCGGCTTTTCACCGCAGAAGAGGAGCATGTTCATGGCCATTTCGGCGGCGATCTTCTTCTGCGCCGCCTCGACAAGCCGGCCGCCGCTGCGCTTCACTTCCATCCTGCCTGCGCGCCGTTTGCAGGAATCGCGCACGCGCGCCAGCTCACACACGAGATTATGGGTTGCCGGGTGTGGAACGGGCAGCGCGGTGAGAGCGGCGCGCGCTTTCTCAAGGGCCTCCGCGGCCTTGCGTAGCTGCCGCTTCTCGGCACCTGGGTGCGTGACGCGGTAGTTCCGAATCAGTCGCAGCACATCGATCACGAAGAGGCGTTGCTTCTCCGCAAATATCCGCGGTGTAAGCGTGACCATGACACGCTCAACATCCTCGCTGGATGGGAACGGGTCGCCATCCCAACCTTTCACCCGCGAGAGGGTAGGAGAGAATTCCGCGGTCACGACCGCCTCCGTTTTGGCAGGGGGGTGACATTGTCGGCGGCGATCATTGCGAAGTAGTTGGTCCAGGCCTGGCCCCCCTCAGCGACGGCGTTCTTGAAAATCTTATCGGCCTTGGTGCGGTCGCCACTGGCGAGAAATCGCTCATGCGCGGCGTACAAATCCTTGTCGAGTATCAGCAGAATGAAGCGCGCCCAGGATTCGAATGCAGCGGTTTTCTCTGGTGCGTAAGCTGCACGATTGTAGATTCCTGCGACTCCACCTTTTGCTCCACTGACGTGATTGAGACAGGCTTCAACAATATGCGGAGGGATGCCGATTTCATTCATGCGGGTCGCGCAAGTTCTCCTCAGATCGTGCAGGACCCATGCAGGTGGTGATCCCATCGCAGCATCGATGGCGTGCTTGATCCGCGACCAGCTTGTCAGCCCAGTCGTGCCAGTGGTCGAGAACACAAAGGAGGAGCCATCGACCGGCGGTGCGGATGCGATAATCTCTCGCGCCAATGCGGGCAGCTGAATGACGTGGACGCGATGATTCTTTGTTCGTTGACCGGGGATGGTCCAACTACCATCCGCGCTCAACTCCTCAGGCCGCATCAAGCTCACCTCGTCCAACCTTGCACCGGTCAGAAGCAGCAGGCGCGCAGCCGCAGCGTAGGCCTTGGGGACCTTGTCGCATGCGTTCCAGAATGCGTGGATTTCAGAATTGCTCAGCACATGGTCGCGTCCCTTGGGAGGCTTGGGACGGAACACCCCGACACAGGGATTGATATCGATCAGACGCTTCTGCCGCATCCAATTGAATGCGCCGCTGAGCGCTGCATACAGCCCGCGTGCACGAGCTTCGCTTATCCCTTTGTTGTGGGGCTTCACTCCTGGAACGGCATTCTCGCGAGCCTCTTCAACAACGGCGTGAATGTCATGGCTATCAATGGAGCGCACGGACCTGTCGGCCCATCGCTGCGCCAACCCACCCCTGGTCTCTTCCGGCTCGGTGGCGTCCTCGGAATAGCGCAGTCCAAGGTACATCGCGACCGAACGCCAGCGGCGAATACTGGGCGCAGCGTGATCCTTGATGTAGCGGCGCACCACCGCACCAAATGTACTTTCAGCCTGCTCCTCGATCTCGGCACGCCTGCGATGCTTGCGGGCCTTATGGTCGGCAACGACATCGTGGCCCAAGGCACGCTCGCGGTGGATGCTTGCTGCCAATTGACGCGCAGCGACCAATGAAAGCGACTGGCCGATCTCGGGATCGCCCTTCAGCTCGCGGCCAGACAGGTCCACGCTTCCCAGGATGAGCTTGCCGGGGCGACCATCGGGGCGCCGAAAGCGCATCCCCCAGGAGCGCGCTCCAGTGGGCTGGATAATCAGGTACAAGGAGCGGCTGCCGCCATCCCTGATCCACCGGCGCTTGCGGGCAGGCTTGTACCGTTCTAAGGCTGCCGTCGTCAGAACCCTCGCCAATGCTATTCCTCCCTGGGGGACACATGGGGGACACAGCAATGACTGTTATGTCCCGTTAGACCGTGAGGATAACATAGGCTAACGGTAGGCCGGAAAACAGGGGTTAATCGCGATACGACGGGGCTTTTTTATATTCGTTACCCTAGCAGGATCAGGCACTTAGCCTAACAGGGCGGCGGTTCAGCAGACCCCCGACCCAGCCGTAGAAAAGCCTGAAATGCCGGGCGGCGCCGTCGAAATCGCGTCATCGGTTGGCACCCGCTCAGGCGCAGAAACTGAGCATATCGCTGTGAGCTTGACGGACGTGCCGCCGAACTTGGAGGAGCATGCGGAACATGCCGTCACGCAATCCATGGCTGAGCTGGAGCTTGAGCCGTTGCTGCCCGAAGCTGCGCACGTAAAGGAGGAGGGTTCGGCGCAACCCGTTCTTGACGTACCTCCGTTAATCGTGGAACCGCTGTCCCAATCCCCCGGGACGTTTGAGCCGGCAGAGCTGTCCTTTTCCCACGGACTCTCGCCCCTGACGCAAATGTCGCCGCCCTCCCCTCCAGCCACCGAGATGGGGCCCGGACAAATTGAGCTTGCACCGCTGCCCCTGATTGAACGCGCGCTCCCCTACCCTCCTCCGCATGCCGGCGAGGAAGGAGAGGCGGCGGGCATGCCGGACGGGGGACAGGAGGGGAACCATTTCCCGGGTGACCTGGAGCTTGAGGCGCCCACGGTCGAGTTGCCGTCCTCAACTCTGGGCGCACTGGTGATGGCCGTCGATGAATCAACAAATACCTGCGCTGAGGAAAAGGCTGCGGTCGAACTCTCCTCGGTTCGAAGCGAACAGGCGGTATCGGTGCTCGAGCAGGTCAGCTCAAATACTGCCGGTTTGGATTCCCAACGCGAGCACGCATCCTTCGATGTGGCGGCTGCGCAGAAGGAGGTCGGAGAGAGCACACCGTCGCCTCATGGCGAGAACGAAAACACGCCTGCAAATACGAGCCTGGCTCCCGGCGAGGAATTGCAAACCAGGCAGAATGAGCTCGTCTCTGCTGCGCCGGTTCTGGGTGCACGCGATGAGAGTACCGCGCAGACCTGCCCGGAGGACGCGCATGGCTCTCTCGAACACTCCGGGATGGAACTCGGATTGATCGAGACCGCGCCGCAGGCACCCTCCGTAAGCGAGAGTTCCGATGCTTGGAACCTTGTTTGCTCAGGCGAAGAAAAGAGCGGCGACGCTGTGGAGGCTGTTGCGGACATTAGCCCAGCCGTGTCCACGCCAGAGATCAAAATCGGTCCTCGCGAACTGCCGCCGCCGGAGACGGTGGAACTGTCCAAGCAGACGGAAGACCGGGAGGAAAGATTTCAAAGCGCGGGCGATACCGAGGTCGGCCCGCAACAGTCCACAGCGCAGATCGGGGCGCTCACTGCGCAGTTGGAGAGAATACCCCAAGCAATCCCTTCCGACCGCCCCGGCGCGTCTGCGCTGGAACAAGACGTTCCAATCCGGACTGAGGAAAGCGAATTGGTCGAGACGCTGGCGGCAGCCCCAATCTTATTGATCGAGGCCCACACAGAATGCTTGCCCGATGAGACCGTGCCGTCGGAACCGGCATCCAATGACGTTCTTGCGCAGGCCTCTCCCGCCGCTTGCGTTGAGTCAATGATGCCGGTGAGCGAGGCAGCGCCCGAGTCAATCGAGGTCGTGGAAATCGTCGCAGAAACGACCCTGCAATCAAACACAAGTCCTATTGTCGCCACCGGCCCTATCTCTACGCAGGACGAGGACGCGCATAACGTCATTCCCGTGAACGAGCCGGCAGTCACAACAGCTGCCGCTTCGATCAGCGAGAATGAAGTCCTCGTCGTCCTGGCACCGGACGAAAACACCCCCGCCCCGGCAGAAGCGCTCTCATTAGAAGAGACCGATTTACCAGTCCCCGTATCAGAGCAGACAGTCGACTTACCGGCGGTGATGACAATTGCAAGCGTGAGCGAGCATAAGGAGGAAGGCGGCGCAGAGGTGGTGGATTCGCCAACGCCGCCGCCACAAGTCGCCTCAACTGACATTGCGCACGATGACGTTCTCTCTGGCGCCTGGGAAGAGGCAGTGTTGCACCCAGAAGCGCAATCCGCCCATCAAGCGCGATTGGCCGGTACAAAACCGCCGGAGGTCAAAGGCAACGAAGATCTCTACGCCACCGAACCGGGAACTGAGCTTCCCCTCGTTGCACCAGAGGTCGTTGGAACCGCGGCGACATCAACCGATACCTCGTTCGACCCGATCCAGGAGATCGAGCAGGAGCTGTTTGCCCCTTCGTCCATGGAATCCGCCAAAGTGCCGGCGCACGAGCCTCCGCGAGCGAGGCCAATTGAGGAATTGCTCCCGCAACCCACTCTCACCGAGATGTCCCCTGCCCCATCCATCGCTGCCGCCCCGATGGAAACACTCCCAGAACCGCCGCCGGTAATAGCGCCAGCCCCGCAAAGGCCGTCTATCGATCGCGCCCGGCCGATCGTCAAATCCATGCCGCGGCCCGCCCCTGCCGACCCACTCGCCGCACTGCGAGCAATGGCGGACGAGGAGCGAATCGCACTGTTTTCGTGAAACGCCGCCCGGATCAGCCCGTTGAAAGCTTTAGCGAAGATGGACGAAATCCGCCACGGCCTTAAGCCACAAGCCGATGAAACAGCTCCGGATCGACGTTGCCGCCGGAGAGCACTGCCACCGCGACCTTTCCCTTCACATCGATTCTTCCCGCCAGCATCGCGGCAAGCGCGGCTGCACCGCCGGGCTCGACCACGAGCTTGAGCTCGCGGAAGGCAAACGCGACCGCGGCACCGACTTCCGCATCGCTGACCGCGGTGCCTTCAGCGACCAACTCGCGATTGATCGCGAATGTGAGCTCGCCCGGAGTCTGTGCCATCAGCGCATCGCAGATGGTGCCCGTGAGTGCCGCATTCTTCTCGCGCTCGCCGCTACGAAAGGAGCGAGCGTGATCATCAAACCCTTCGGGCTCCGCCGTATAGAGGCGCGCGCGCGGCACCCGCGCCTTTACGGCAAGCGCAATTCCGGCTGTCAGGCCGCCGCCCGAAGCCGTCGCCACGACGATGTCAGGATCGAGGCCCTGCGCAGCCAGATCCTCCACGATCTCGCGGCCGATGGTGCCTTGCCCAGCAATGATCAGGGGATCGTCATAAGGCGGCACCAGGGTGGCGTGGCGCCGCTCCGCAATATCGCGCGCGATGGCATAACGGTCTTCGCGGGCCCGATCATAGAGCACGACCTCGGCGCCGAGCGCCGCCGTGCGCTCGCGCTTCGGTCGCGGCGCGTCGGCCGGCATGACGATGACCGCGGGCATGCCGAGGAGCTGCGCGGCAGCAGCAACGCCCTGAGCATGGTTCCCGGATGAAAACGCGACCACGCCGCGGCCGCGCTCGGCCGCCGGGATCGAAGAGAGTTTGTTGTAGGCGCCGCGGAATTTGAACGAGCCGGTGCGCTGGAGAATTTCCGCCTTGAGAAAGATGCGCCCGCCGGTAATGCCGTCGAGCACAGGCGACGTCACCAGAGGCGTGCGCAGCGCAACGCCGGCGAGCCGGCGAGCCGCAGCGTCAACGTCGGCGGCAGTCGGTAGCGCGGCATTGGGCAGGGGGTGCATCGCCCCGCGTTATAGCATGTTTCTGTGAGCCGCGTACCGCGATAGAAGGTACCCGGAGCCCTTTTCCTTCGGAAGCTGAGCCGGAAGCGAGGAATCAATGGATCTCGGAATTGCCGGACGCAAAGCAATCGTGTGCGCCTCGAGCCGAGGGCTTGGCCGCGCCTGCGCGCTCGCGCTCGCGCAGGCAGGTTGTGAGGTCGTTATCAACGGGCGCGACCACAAAGCGCTTGAGACGGCCGCCCGAGACCTGCGCAAGGCGAGCGGCGCGAACGTACACGCGGTTGCCGCCGACGTGGCGACGCCCGAGGGCCAGGCGGCGCTGCTTGCCGCGTGTCCCGCTTCCGACATTCTGGTGAACAACAATGCAGGGCCGCCGTTTCGAGATTTCCGCCAACTCAACCGCGCGCAGATGATCGACGGGGTGATCGCCAACATGATCGTCGCCATCGAACTCACCCAGAAGGTGATCGATTCCATGGCCGCAAAACAGTTCGGCCGCATTGTCAACATCACGTCCGGGTCGGTGAAAATGCCGCTTGCGGGGCTTGATCTTTCCTCCGGCGCGCGCGCAGGCCTCACCGCTTTTCTTGCCGGCGTGGCGCGTTCGGTCGCTGCTTCGAACGTGACGATCAATTTTCTTTTGCCCGGTACGTTCGATACCGAACGCCTGCAGTCCAACATCGAAGCAAATGCCAGGAATAAGGGAATCTCGTTCGAACAGGCCAAGAGCGAACGGATCGCAACGGTGCCCGCCCGGCGCTTCGGTAATCCGGACGAATTCGGCGCGGCCTGTGCCTTCCTGTGCTCGGCGCACGCGGGCTACATCACCGGGCAGAACATTCTGATCGACGGCGGCGCCTTCCCCGGCGTGATGTGAGGCGGTGAAACGAGCAAGGCCGGCTCGCGCCGGCCCCGTCGCACCCCCCGATAAATTCATCAGATTTGCGCGGCAAAGCCCCGAGGCGTTGGCTTTACCATCGTGTCGCCCCCTGGATCCCGCGTCGCTTGCAGCTCGGCGCACGAGTCAGGTGCATGAATCGATCCTCTCGCCGGGCTGGTCGGAAAGCAAACATTTAATGCACCATAACGAGGCGCATTGAGCGTTATCTCGGCAGCAGTTGCTCCCGAACAACAACTGCAGCAGTCCGTGAAATTTTGAAAAGACACAGCGCATCCCGCAGATTTACGACTCGTGATTGAGATTATGGAATAATACAATCATAGATTGCATTTTGAGAATTGATCCCCGGGATCCCTAAAGGAAATCAGTGCGCTCTGGTTTTGGGGATGGCCGCTTTTGCGTCAAACCGGCAATTGCGCTTAGAGTGACAAAGCGGAGCGGCCTGTCCGAACCGCTGCACTCTCCTCACCTTTTCCTCCTGATCGAGAAAGATTCCTGTCATGAAGCTCGTCCGCTTCGGCCCGCGCGGCCGTGAAAAGCCCGGTATCCTCGACGCCAAAGGCCGCATCCGCGATCTGTCCAAGATTATTCCAGACCTGGCGGGGGAGGCGCTCTCGCCGAAGAGTCTTGCGAAAATTCGCAAGCAACCGATCGAGAAGCTTCCCCTCGTTTCCGGCAATCCGCGACTGGGAGCATGCGTGGGGCACGTGGGAAATTTTATTGCGATCGGGCTCAATTACCGGGACCACGCTGCCGAGACCGGCTCGCCTATCCCCAAAGAGCCCATCATCTTCAACAAGGCGCCGACCTGCATCTGCGGGCCGAACGATGACACCATGATTCCAAAGGGGTCGACCAAGCTCGACTGGGAGGTCGAGCTTGGCATCATCATCGGACAGCGCGCGCGATATTTGTCCAAGGAGAAGGCGCTTGACGTCGTCGCTGGGTATTGCCTCGCCAATGACGTGTCCGAGCGCCTGTTTCAGATCGAGCGCTCCGGACAATGGACCAAGGGCAAGAGCTGCGAGACCTTCGGGCCACTCGGCCCTTGGCTCGTCACCAAGGACGAGATCAAGGATCCGCAAAATCTCGCCATGTGGCTTGACGTCAACGGCGAGAAGCGCCAGCGCGGCAACACCAAGACCATGATCTTCGATTGCAAACATATCGTGTGGTGCTGCTCGCAGTATTTCGTGCTGGAGCCTGGCGACGTGATCATCACCGGCACCCCCCCGGGTGTGGCGCTTGGCATGAAACCCGAACCGAAATTCCTCAAAGCAGGTGACGCGGTCACGCTCGGCATCGACGGGCTCGGCGAGCAGCATCAGAAGATCGTGAAATTCAAGATGTGAGGAGACCTTTGCCTTCCATAGTTATCGCCCGACGTAGTGCGCACCTGTGGGTTGGGTCGAGCGCTTGCGAGACCCAACGCTCTTTCGCGGTTACCCGATGTTGGGTCGCGTGAAGATCTCGACCCAACCTGCTAAACTTGGGATAAAGGGTGCCCGCTTGCCGCGGGGCATGACGGCACAAAGATAGTATGCTTGGTTAAGAGGACCGGAGTCGGCAGGACGGTCCCTCATGCATCGCTTGATTTACAAAGCTTGGATTGGCTTGGCGGGTTGGTTGATTTCAAGCTGGTCCTGCGCCGTTCTTGCAGAGCAATCCATAACGCCGACCGTGTTGGATTTCCAACTGTCCTGCGATCCTGATCAGTGCAGAACTCCTGTCTTGGAAATTCATGAAGACACAGGCGCCGGCGCAAGTTCCTTTGAGTACGTCTTTGCACCGCCGCCCGGAATTACGTTCAACCCCGACCACGCGACTGGCGTGGAAGTCGATGGCGGCGGGGACACGCATTACGTGCTTGCAGTAGCTGCCGGCCCCCATTGGGTAAAGTGCAAGTGGCTTGCGAAGGCTCAACCAGGCGGCGACAAGGGTCTGGCGAAAGGCTATTGCTGGATTGAAATCAAAAAATAGCTGTGGAGGTATCCAACCTCAACGCTCGGCTAAGACCGGATTGTGAGTCGATCCCGGGTGCCTCTGTCGGAAATCTTCGGAGCAAGAGTGGGGTTTCAAGACGTGGGTACTGACGCGATTTATCTAGCGACAGTTTGGGCCCTGCCGGTGATCATCGCAATTACCTTTCATGAAGCGGCGCACGGCTTCGTCGCCCATCTTCTTGGTGACGACACGGCCTGGCGGCTTGGACGGGTGAGCTTCAATCCCCTAAAGCACGTCGACCCGTTCGGCACGATTGTATTACCCGGTATCCTGCTGCTGCTGCGCTCGCCCTTCATATTTGGCTATGCCAAGCCGGTGCCCGTCAATTTTCGCGCTCTGCGTTGGCCACGGCGAGGCATGGTGCTGGTCGCTGCGGCCGGACCAGCGATGAATATCGCGCTCGCCGTCGTCGCAGCTCTGGCATTCCACATCATTGGCTATCTGCCGGCCACGAGCGAGCAATGGCTGGCGGCGAACTTGAAGAATGCATTGATCATTAACGTGGTGCTCGCGGTGTTCAATTTGTTTCCACTGCCACCGCTCGACGGCGGCCGGATTTTGGTCGGGATTCTCCCGCAGGCCGTCGCTGCGCCGATTGCACGTCTGGAGCCGTACGGGTTGGTAATCCTGATCGTGTTATTTATCGTGTTGCCGTTGCTGGGTGCCGAGCTGGGTATTGACCTCGGTGTGGTTTCACATGCGCTTGCCATTTCGACACGCGCCATTATCCAGGCCATCCTTCATATCACCGGCAACATGGAGTGAAACATCGGGGTTGCATCGGGAGCCTTCAGCCACGTTGCCGGCCGCAGTGAGGGTGCCCATGACTTGCGTTCGATCCAAACCAGGAGAGGCAAGATGTTCATTGCCATGAACCGTTTCCGCGTGAAGAAAGGCGCTGAGAAGGAGTTCGAGGAGGTATGGCTGAGCCGTGACACCCACCTCGGAGCGGTCCCCGGATTCGTCGAGTTCCACCTGCTGAAGGGGCCCGAGCATGAGGAATACACGCTCTATTCCTCACATTCGGTCTGGCAGAGCAGGGCCAAGTTCGAAGCCTGGACCAAGTCGGAAGCATTCCGTCTGGCTCACCGGGACGCCGGGCAGAATAAGCCGCTCTACCTCGACCATCCGCAGTTTGAAGGGTTCGAGGTCCTCCAGACCGTGCGCGCTGGCGCAGATGCGGCCGCGTAGGGATACCTCTCCAGCGTCGCCCGCCCGCGCACGCGGGCATTGAGGCGGAAAATCGCGCGATCAGCTGCAGGCGAAAGCTACTCTGCTTTCATGCCGGCGGATTTCACCTGCCGCACAAAATCGCAATACCCGAAGGCCCCGAGCCCTGCCACCGACCCACGGAAGCTCTGCTCGCCGGTTCGGTCGAGATTGAAGCACGGGTTGAAGGGCAGACCTTTGAGCGTGGCGCATACGGCCTCGCCCTTCACCTTGAGCGTGCCCGGCGGAAGCGCAAAGGATCGCATTGGTCCCGAGCCCCGGCTCTGGATGGTGCCGATGACCGAACCATCGTTATAGATTTGGCCGAGCCCGCGGGTCCCTTCGAAGCAGTTGAATGCGAACAGTTTGCCCGCGACAAATCGCTGAGCCGTATCGGCGTTCATGGACTGAGCCATGGCCGGAGTGGTTGCAAGCAAGCTCGCAACGAGAATAGCTGCCCGAGCAATCATCTGGATCTCCCCCGCCCCGTGCGGCTTGGCCGCATCTGCAGGTTGGTCGCGGGCTGGGTCCTAAAGGTTCAACCCGGGCCCCTGTCCCAGGCTGGTGTGGCTTTCCGGCCACAGAGGGACCATTCCGCGACCAGAGCGAGTTACCGGGAGCACCGCTATTTCGTCTCAGGCTTCTTGTCGCCAACCGTCTTCTGCGCGGCCTGTAGTTGCTCCACAGCCTTTTGCAGGCCGCTCACGGTGGCTTTGAGCGCCACGATCTCGGCTTCCGCTGCCTTGAGCCGTTGCGCCGCCTCGAGTTCATTCTTGGTCACGAGCCGTTGCAGGAAGTTGACGTTGCTCTGAAAACACCCGGTCCGCTTGTCCAGCCCGCTCGTTCTCGTACAGTCCTCTATCCCCGCGATATCCTGCGCACGCGCGGCTTCGCTTCCAAAAGCGATCAGGGCAAAGCCCAGGAGCGCCATTCGTACCATTGTAACTCCTTTTGGTTCCAAGCCGGCCAATGGCCCTTGTTCGATATCGCGGTTTCCCCGGAAGGCAACAGCGCGGTTTCGCCACATCCTTGCGACCGCACGCAATTGGAATACTCTTCGAGCAAATGCACTTGGGGTCTCTCATGTTTGCGCGCTCGCTAAAGTTCGTGCTTCCCATTATTGTGATGATATCTGGCGAGACTGCCAGCTCTGCTGACCCGCTCAAAATACGCCTTGCCTGGGCCGTGGTGCCCTCCGAATTGTCACCCATTCTGTTTGTGAAACCTGGCATCGCCAAGCATGTCGGCGTGTCATACACGGTGGAGCCGATCCATTTCGCCGCCGCGCCGTTTATGATCACCGCGCTTGCGACCGGAGAGGTCGACATCGCGCCATTCGCGTATTCGACGATTCCGAATGCGGTGCAAAATGCAGGCCTCACCGACCTTCGAATCATGGCCGATGAGTTCCAGGATGGAGTTGAAGGCTACTACACCAATCAATTCATGGTGCGGAAGGATAGCGCCATTCGAAACGTCGAGGATTTGAAGGGCAAGATCGTTGCGACCAACGGTGCCGGCAGTCCGGTCGATATCGCTTTGCGCTCAATGCTTCGTAAGCACGGTCTGGAGGAGCCCCGCGACGTGACAATGTTCGAAGTCCAGCTTCCTCAGATGAAGGCGGTGCTGCTGGAGAGAAAGGCCGACCTGATCATGTCGGTGCTGCCTTTTTCGGCGGACCCCGGTCTGCTCGATATGGCTCGCACGCTCTTTACGCAGCGAGAAGCTGTCGGCACCACACAGATGATCGCTTGGGGAGCGCGTGGCGCCTTCCTCCAGAGCAACCGCCATGCGGTCGTTGACTTGATGGAGGACGTGCTACGGGTAACACGATGGTACACGGACCCAGCCAACCATGACGAGGCTGTACAGATCGTTGCGCAGTTCACAAAGCGGCCACCAAAGTTATTTGCGAGCTGGTTGTTTACCAAGCAGGATTATTACCGCGACCGCAATGGGCTGCCGAATCTTGATGTCTTGCAACAAAACATCAACGCACTGCGGGCACTCGGGTTCACGAAGGCCGATTTAGATGCCAGGAATTACGTCGATCTCACCATCGTGCAGGAGGCGGCGCGACGGATACAGTAGTCACTCAATCTCGCCGGCTGCGCATGAAGCGCCGCGCAGGCGCGCCGGGTCAAGCGGCCGCAAGCGCCCGGGCGCGAAGGGCGCGAGGTCGACCTGCCCTGCCGCAGCGTCGAGGATCAATTCGCTCATGGCCTCGCCCGTCGCGGGCGCGTTGAGCATGCCCCAGACACTGTGGCCGGTCGCCACGTAGGCACCGTCAACACCGGGCACGGCGCCGATCAGGGGGAGGCCGTCGACGGTGACGGGCCGGAAGCACGCCTGCCGCGCTTTGATCGGCGCTGCGGCCAACGCCGGCGAGATTTTCCGGCACAAGGCTTCGAGCCGCGCGTGCGCGCCCTCCTCCGGTGCAACATCGGCAGGATCGATCGGCACCGGCCCGGTGGTCGAGATCGCGCACACCCACGTCGTGCCGTCCGCGCGCGGAAAGAGCTCCGGGGTAAGGATTTCGCCGCTCGCTTCGCGGTATTCGAGGAAGAGTGCCTCGGCGGGAATGGTCGCACCGGTTTCAAACACCAGGCTATGGCCCTTGTAGCCAAGCACGGCCGGCAGCGGCAGCCATCGGCTCGCAAGGATCGACCACGGTCCCATGGCGACGACGACGGCATCGGCTTCGACGATCTCGCCGCCCGCGAGCTCGACGCCGCGTACGGCTCCGCTCGGGCCGCGCACCAGGTTAACGGCGCAATCGTGCCGTACCACCGCGCCATGCATCTCGGCGGCGCGCATCAAACCGGTCGTGAACGCGCGCGGCTCGACCAGCGCGGTAGTCTCAGGCGAGCCGAGGCAACTCGTGATCGTGACCGTCTCGGAGAGCCACGGCCGGCCGCTCTGGCGGCGCGCAATGGCATCCTCGACGGCGTAGCCCGCGTAGGTTGTCAGAGGGCGATATCCCCAAGGATTGCCGAGCTCGGAGGAAAGTTCGGCATGCAGATCGAAGCTGCGCCGCGCCAATGGATCGAGCGGGGTGCCGCTACACCAGTCGAGCGCCAGGAAGCCGCCGGACTTGCCGGAGGCCGCGCCTGCGACCTCGTGACGCTCGATGACGATCGGCCGCGCGCCACGCCGGCTTGTGAAATAGGCGATCGCAGCGCCGATCGCGCCGCCGCCGCAGATCACGATGCGCTTGCTCGATCTCATAGCGCCTACCGTCATTGCCGCACAGGTGGACGACCCAGTGATCACCGCTCGCAGAGAAGCCGTGCGGTGGCCACACTGCACCGGCAGTGTTTACTGGGTGCCCGCTTTCGCGGCATGACGTCGAAAAAAATTGCCGGGCCGCGAGATCGAAGGCCTTGGTCACGATCCGCGATGTTGCCGCTCGTTTGCCCCGTTCTCGCCTTCATCGCAATCCAGTCAATGCGCCCATAGGGGTGTTCTGTATGGGGATCGTGCGTCACGGGCGCGAGGTGATGCCTGCCACACTGTCGCGCCGCGTCCTGTTGCAGGGAGCCGCTGCTGCCCTTGTCCTGCCCTCAGCAGGCGGACTGGCGGGCTGCACCGTGCTCTCTTCCGCCAGCGTGCCGCTCGACGCGGCGGCAATTTCCGTCCGCCCGACGCTTCTGGTCGCCACCACGCGCAGACCTGTCAATGAAGGGCGCGCACCGCCCTGGTTCGGTGCCGAACGCGCGTCCGGCCTAAACTTCGCCCGCGCCAAACTGGTCCCGCCCGATCAAGGCCGCTTCTCGCTGACATCGATTGGGCTCGGCGACTGGAGCCTCTCCGGAATCGAGCCGGTCAAGCGCCTGAGCGATCTGATTCCCCCGGAATCCGAGCAACGCGACCTGCTGATCTACGTGCATGGTTTCAACCAGACCTTCGAGACCGCGGTGCTCGATGCGGCGCGCCTGTCCGATGACATCCGATTCCGCGGCGAGACCATGGTTTTCGCCTGGCCCTCCAAGGCCAAGCTCTTCGACTATGCCTACGACCGCGAGAGCGCGATGTGGTCGCGCGACGCCTTGGAGCGGATGCTGTCCCTCACCATCGCAAGTCCCGGGGTGGGGCGCATTCACATCGTGGCGCACAGCGTCGGGACTATGCTCAGCCTGGAAGCCTTGCGACAAGTCTATGCCCGCCATGGCCTCACGATTACCGAGAAGTTCGGTGCAGTGATCTTCGCCGCGCCAGACATCGACATGGATGTGTTTTCCGCATCCCTCGAACGCATGCGGCCGCTCGTGCCGAACATCACCGTGATCACAGCCACAACCGATCGCGCGCTGGCCGTCGCCGGATGGATCGCGGGCGGGATGACCCGGGTCGGCGCCGCCGAGAAGGCCCAGCTCGAGCGCCTCGGGGTGCGCGTGATCGATGCCTCCACGGAAGGCTGGGGGCTCATCAACCATGACCTGTTCTTGTCCAATCGGGATATCAGGCGGGTCATCCGCGAAGCGGTCGACGCTGTCGCTCCCCATCCGTCGTGAGGTGACAAACACCGCACCCGTCTTCACCCGCGCAGGCGAGTGACCGTAATCGCCGCTCTGAGACCGCGCCGCCGCTGCTTACTGGGGGCCGCTTTCTGCGGGCGTGACGGGCGGTAGCCTTGGCCGTGCCACGCGCAGGGACGTTTATTTCTTCCCGCCGTCGCTCGCGGCAGGTCTTACCGTCTGCCACGGATCATACTTTGAGGGCGGAGTTCGCGCTTTCATGCCCTTGACCACCTGCTCATACGCCTTCTCGATTGCAGCATCTTCCTTCTTTTGTTCATCGGTTCGGCGCGTTGGTTTTTCTTCCTGTTGCGCATATGCCACAGCAGGCAGTAACGCAATCATCATAGCAGCGATGGCGGCCGTTCTCGTGGTGCTCATGGTGCGAAACTTTCCAGGACGGAAACCTATCCTTACACATAGAAGGCTCTGTGTAAATTTTGTGGCGCACGCGCGCGGCAATTCGCTCGTCCGGAACGGCCGTGCGAGATGCGGGCATAGGGGCGCGCGTCTGCGGATCGGCAATCGCCTGGAGCATGTCATAGACCGGTCCACACGGACCCCCCTTCTGCTCGGAGGGAAGCCAAGCCGCCGCCCTCTGCCATCACGACGGTGCTGAGGTAAGCCCGTTCAGACATAATATTCCGGCCACTTCTTGCACGCCTCCCTGTATTTTCCCTGTTAATAACAGGGAACCACGGATGGAGTGCAAGAGTGCATTGCAGGTGCCCTTCTCTCTGCGCGATGCGCAAGGTGTGTACGGCGTGCCTACTTTCGCGCGCTTTGTGACCGACCGAAGATGCCCCTTAACCTTCCCTCGCCTCTAGCACCGCGCGCATAGAGATACGCGACCATGCGGCGGTGCGCTCGCGAAACGAAACATAGGAATCATGGATCTTGCGTGTGATGGCACTTCGTGTCGCAAGCTCGCCAACCACGTCGCTCGCCTCCTTCCGCGCCGCTGCAATGAGGCTCTGCGGGAACATCGTGAGCTTGATCCCGTGCTGGGACACGAGCGCGGCGAGCGCTTCGGTGTTGAGCCGCTCCATCTCGGCGAGCGCAAAGGAAGCCTCCAGGCCGCACGCGTGCTGCACAATCGCTTTCATCTCGGCATCCAGGCTTTCCCACGCCTTGAGCGACACGACGCATTCGCCAGTGCCGTTCGGCTTGTTGAAGCCGGGGGCGTAATAGAAGCTCGCGACGCGATAGAGGCCAAGCGCGATGTCGGAACCCGGTCCGACGAATTCCGCCCCGTCGATGAGCCCGGATTGCATGCTGGTGAGGATTTCGCCCGGCGAGGTGGTCTGCGGTGTCGCACCGAGACGCCGATAGACTTCGCCGCCAAGGCCGAGCGAGCGGATCTTCATTCCCTTGAGGTCATCTGCACCGGCAAGCTCGCGCCGAAACCACCCGCCCATGCAAATACCGGTATTGCCGCCCATGAACGGCTTCACGCCGAAGGGCGCGTACAGCTCATCCCATAGCGCCTGCCCGCCCCCCGCATCGATCCAGGCGACATGCTCGGGCGGCGTGAGCCCAAAGGGCACCGTCGTGTAGAACACGGCCGCGGGGGCTTTTCCCTGCCAATAGAACGCCGCCGTGTGCCCCATCTCGGCGACGCCCGACCCAACCGCATCGAGGACTTCGAACGCGGGCACCATTTCGCCTGCCGCATGCACCGTGATCGCGAGGCGTCCACCCGAGAGGACAAGAATGCGCTCGGCCACCCGCTCTGCCGAGATGCCGGGTCCCGGCAGACGCTTGGGCCACGATGTGACCATGCGCCAGCGCCGGGTTTCCCCCAGTGCGATAGCTGGCGCTGCCATAGCGCCTGCCAGGCCTAACGATGCGGCGCCCGCAAGTTTCCGGCGTGTGATCATTTGGCTGCTCCTTGCCTGTGTCTCACCAGCTCGCATGAAAGTGATGCAAAGGACCCGGCCCCTGCCCGACTTTGATTCGATCCGCCGCCATAAGCGCGTCCGTAACGTAACGCTTGGCAAGGCGCACCGCTTCGACAAGATCGAATCCTTTGGCAAGAGAAGCCGCGATTGCCGATGAAAGCGTGCACCCCGTGCCATGGGTGTTGCGGCTTGGCACGCGATCGGCAGGAAAGACCGTGACTCCGGTGCGCTCGACAAGCAGATCGACGCTTTGAGAGCCGGTTGAGTGGCCTCCTTTCATGAGTACGCCTTTCGCGCCCATCTCAAGCAGCCGCTCCCCCTGCTCGCGCATTCCGTCCTGGTTGGAAGCGATTGGTGCACGCAGCAAGGCGGCAGCTTCCGCCAGATTGGGAGTGATGAGCAGTGCGCGCGGAATAAGTACAGTCTTAAGCACCTCAATCGCATCCTTCGATAGAAATTCCTTCCCCGAAGATGCGGCCATGACAGGATCGAACACGACTTTGGTCTGCGACCAGCGCGCAAGACCGCCGGCAATCGCCTCCATGCCGGCTTGATCTCTCACCATTCCGATCTTGACCGCGTCGACCTCGAGGTCGGAGAAAACCGCATCCATCTGCAGGGCAACGAAGTCAGCCGGGACGTCCTCAATCGCCAAAACCTCCCGGGTGTTCTGGGCCGTCAGCGCGGTGATGATGGTGGCTCCGTACACTCCCAGCGCCGAAAAAGTCTTGAGATCGGCCGCAATCCCGGCTCCGCCGCTTGAATCCGAGGCTGCGATTGTCACCGCAATCGGCGTCATCCGCTATCTCCGCCGTGCATGCGCACCATCAACAACGGTGCGCATCTTCGCGGCAGCTGCTTTCGGATCGGGGGCCAGCGAAAGGGCAGAGATGACGGCTACGCCATCGGCGCCGGCGGCAATGGTCTCTGATGCATTCTTGATCGTAATTCCTGCAATGGCGCATACCGGGAAATCTTGCGCGCGTGAACGAATGATACCCGCGACGCGTGCAAATCCGTCAATTCCGATGGGCGCTGCTGCAGTCTGCTTCGAAGTGGTCGTGAACACGCCCCCAATCCCCACATAGTCGAGCAGATCGAGCGGTGCAGCTTGAGCCTGTTCCACTGTTTTGATCGAGAGGCCGATAAGCGCCTTGCGGCCGAGCAGCCTGCGCGCATCTGCAACAGCCATGTCCGTTTGACCGACATGCACTCCCTCCGCGCCACACGCGAGCGCCACATCGACGCGATCATTGATTAGAAGCGGCACCCCGAAGGGCGCCAGGACAGCCTTGAGCGAGCGTGCACGTTCCACCATGACACCCGTCGCGCCGTGCTTGTCGCGCAGCTGCACGAGCGTCGCGCCGCCCCGCACCACAAGCTCCGCGAGGTCGTCGAGCTCGCGCCCTCCCGCATTGTCGGGATCGACCAAGGCATAGAGGCGAAGATCGACCCGGCTCACCGCAACCTCGCCCGCGCGCGCAAGGTCTCACGATCGACATTCGCCAGGGCGTCGAGCAGCTCGACTGCGAAGCTGCCGGGCCCGCCGGCAGGCACCGAAGCGCATTCGCCCGCGACGGCAAACACCAACAGCCCCGCAACGGTGGCCAGCCATGGGTCGACCTCAACTGCGAGGCAAGCTGTCACCAATGCTGTGCCTGCGCACCCAAGCGCCGTGACCCGGCTCATGAGGGGATCGCCGTTTTCAATCGCCACCACGCGCGCGCCGTCGGTGATGCTGTCCGTCGCGCCGGTCAATGCGACCGTGCAAAGCCGGTCGAGAGCATAGCGTTTGAGAGCGTCCTCGCTCGTCTCGGCATTCGCCAAAGCGGTGAACTCCGCGCCGTTGAGCCGCACCAATCGCGGCATCCGTGCCATCAGCTTTGCGGCAAAGGAGCAGCGCACCTGCGAGCGATCCACGAAGACGGGGTCGAGCACCCAAGGGCGCTGCTCTTCGATTGCCTCCTCAGCCGCAATTTCGGCTGCCTCGCGCCGCTCGCGATCGAATGTACCGAGATTGATGAGGAGGGCATCCGCACGTGCGACAAAGTCCGCGATCTCGTCCGGCGCAACCGTCATCGAGGGCACCGCGCCCGCCGCGAGCAGTACATTCGCGGTGAAATTTTGCGCGACCGTGTTGGTCAGGCAGTGAACGCGTGGGCTCTTCTCGCGCACGCGTGCAACAACGTCTGCGGCAATATCCGGAAGGTCTGATATAAGCGGACTTGATCGCGATGCGCGCATCTCAGCTCCCTCCGCCGGCATGATCCGGATCAGGTTCGATGGGTTGGCGTTGCCTCTCAGCCCGGCGGAACGGTTGCCAGACACCCCATTGAGATTACGCCTCAAATCTAGGAGGCTCGTGGGCATAGGGCAAGGCCAGGTCAAAGGCCAAGGCGGAGCACCAAGTCGCTTCTCTCAATTCGCTGCGCCTTGTCAACGCGGTGCTATTTTGCTGGATTGAATAGCGGCGAGTCGGCAGCCGGAGGCGCGGATGGTCCCTTTCTTGGTCCAGATCAAGTGCCAGCTCGGCCGATCCTATGACGTGGCCAACAAGCTCGCGGATGCCGAAATCGCCTCTGAGATCTATTCGACCGCGGGAGACTACGATTTGTTGGTAAAGTTCTATGTCGAAGAAAAGACCGATATCGGTCATTTCGTAAACGAGAAGGTGCAGACCATCCCCGGCATCCAGGACACCCGCACCATCATCACGTTCAAGGCGTTTTGATCACAGAGCCCAAGGGGGCGCCC
>CATPCO010000595.1 GCA_955652925.1 uncultured Xanthobacteraceae bacterium
CCGTAAAGCGAGACTTCGGACGCGATCCACTCCTCGACCACACCTGGCAAAAGGATGAAATGGGCGCGACGAATAAAAGCGAAGGTTACTCCCTAGCCCGAACATAGCCGAAAACGTGATCTCTGACAGCCGCGATTCCGCCACACCAGAGATACCACTACTGAAGGCGCGGCCGTCGCCTGCCTCCAAGCAGCCACCTTCGCCCACCCAGAAGCAATGTGCATTACTTGTTTCAATGCGCGACGCTCACCGACCAGCTCCAAAACCGACATTCACGCCCAGCACGAAATTTTGATTTTCCTATACTTCAAGGAGACGGAAAATCCCAACTACAGAATTCACTGTAGACACCACGACCGGAAATGACAACACGAGCGGCAGAAAGTAGTAGTCTAAAACGGTGTTTCTCACCCGATTCCATGAGCGCATCCTGGTAATGGTCCGCACGCTTGCGTTCGCCGCAATTTTCATTGCTGTAATTACGTCCGCTGGATGCGGATCCCACGGCTCACAGCCTGCGGCTCTGGCGCCGACTCCGGTGCCTTTACCGCCCGCGGTGGAAGCGGCCGAGCCTGTTCTTCTTTATGTAGGCGCGGGCACCTCAGCCCCAGACGTTGCGGCGGTAAAAGCGGTGTTGAAGAGCCTTAACATAGGCTATTTGACGGCGGACGAGAATCAACTCAACGCCATGACGGAGCCAGTGTTAGGTGGGTACAAGATGCTGCTCGTGCCGGGCGGAAACTCGATCACGATCGGCCAGAGTCTCAGCGCAGATACTACGGCGACGATCCGCAACGCCATTGCCCAGTACCGAGTGCATTACATGGGGATTTGTGCCGGCGCTTTCTTTGGTGGGTATTCGATCTACAACGGACTGAACCTCACATCGGGGGTCTTTTTCGATTTCTATAATGCAGAATTTCAGGGAATCCACCTCGAAGCGGTCGAAATCTCGCTGGCCAGCGGCGGTCCGCTGGACGTGTACTGGAACGACGGTCCGCAGATGTCAGGCTGGGGCGATGTGGTTGCGAAGTATCCCGATGGTACGCCTGCAATTGTGGAGGGCCCGTGGGGAAACGGATTCGTGATGCTTGCGGGCGTGCACCTGGAGGCTCCGGCAAGCTGGCGAGTAGCAGGAATGAACTACACTGCCGCGGCGGACATCGCTTACGCAGGTACTATGATTCAGGCCGCGCTGAATGGCATGCCATTACCGCATTTTTAGTTGACGCTCGTCCCGCCTTTATTCTCCCGCGTACGCTCGCTTCAAACCTTCAATCTCGATCTTGTCCATCTGGAACATGGCTTGCATCACCGGTTTAGACTTCTCCGCATCTTTGTCTGCCACCCACGTAACCAATCGAACCGCCGTGTACGGATCCGTACGCACGGTGGTGTGGCAGGGGTCGGTGGGTGACCGCCGCCCCTATGCCGATCAAATCGCGATTTCACTCATTGAGGGTCAATGAGTATAAACGTCTGATTAGGACAGTTACCGACTCGGCGCATATTTCTGCCGGGTGTTGAACCAGGTCCAAAACGAATGACGCTGACTAGTCTTTCTCTAGGTTGGCGTCGGTGAGACGCTAGCCGCAGGCTCGTGACTGCCCAAGATTAGGAGACAAGTGACGAAGATTTGGGAACGGCTCTATCTCGGCAGCCTCAAAGATGCAGAGCAACTGGCGCGTTCCAATCCGCAGCGCATCACAACCGTCGTTTCGCTCTGCCGGGAACAGTCCGTTCACCGAGCTCCGAAAATCACCTACATCCACATCCCAATCCCGGACTCGCGCCCGATCTCTGCGCAAAAGTTCGAGGACATTTTGTTCGCGATGGCGATAGGCGTCCGGCGAGGGAATCTGCTGGTGCATTGCCTTGCGGGCATGAGTCGGTCGCCAATCCTGATTGCTGCATGGCTACATCGTTGTGGCTATGCGGGAATCGACAAAGCATTATCCGAGATCGCGGAGCTACGGGATCTCGCTCCCTCTCACACATTGCTGAGAAGCGTAAAGGACCTACTGAGCAAATGAAAAAGGCAGTAGCGGAATTACCGGCTGAGGAAGTCGCCTCTCTCTAGCTGGCGAAAAATCTTAGTGCTCTATCGACAAATGCTGCCCGCTCGCAAGCGCAGGGCTCGCCTTTCGAATGACTACCTCTGAACCGCCAACCTGTCCCCAACGAGCTGTGCCACGAACGTGCCCCGAGCTTTGCTCCCATTCACGTCAATTGGGCTTTTCTCGATACTTTCACAGAGTGCCTCCGTGCGGGCTTTGTAGTGGGTAAGTAGTTGACGCCAGAATGAGTTGAGAAGAAATCGTGACCTGAGCCGCACTGACCGACAGTCAGTCGGCCCCGCGAAGCGTGGTTCAAAGCAGCGGCCTGCAACCATCCGAATTGTTTAGTCCTGACATTCCGCTTTCCACTGGTTCGCGTAGCGGCTTAGTCAACCGACTCTTGCCGTGACAGCGCTGCGGGATTAGGTTTTGCAACGACTTGTGGATCGCATCGCCTCGCGCAGCCATACATGACGCGGGTCGGTGTTGAGTCTCGGATGCCAAGCCATGAGGAAATGAAAGGGATGCAATTCGCGCGGTGCTTTCACAACGCCTAACTCGCGATGTCCTCGAACAACTGAGCTATTTACTTTTGCCCGCGCCGGTAGACGCCTGGCTAAGCGCAGTCATCGCCGTCAGCGAGTCCATGTAGTCCCGCCAATGCACGATCTTGCGATCTTCGATAGTAACCACAGAGATGAACCGGTTGTCGTAGGAGGCGCCGGTCGCGACTATCTTGCCGTGTACCTCGTATTCGATGATCACGACACGCGGGTCCTGCGATCGGTGAATGACGAGCGCGTCCGCGCCATGCAGGACGATGTTGTTGCCGTAGCCTGCGTAGAGCACCATGAGCGCCTCACGACCATTCAATGTTTGGGGCCAGCCTGGAAAAATATATCGAAACTCGAACACCACATCGTCGGCGATGGTATCAAAATAGTGGTCGCCGTCGACGAGACCGGCTAAACCCTGCTGTGATATTTCGAAGAATGGGTCGAGCGCTGTGAAGGCCGCGTACTTAGGATCGGTCACAAATGACTCCTGTTGTCGTGAGAGAAGTTCATTGATTGGTTCGTTCAAAATTAGCCTGCCCGGGACACACAGAACGATCTCCGTTGTACATCAGG
>CATPCO010000596.1 GCA_955652925.1 uncultured Xanthobacteraceae bacterium
ATCAGGTTCGAGCATTTCGACGAGACCGTTCGGCGTGATCCGTGGTTTACGGGTTTTGCGCCCAAGCTCCACGTCGCGGCCCCCTCTGACATTGACCGGCTCTATCCGCAGCTGCGCCCCGCCCGCGTGACGGTCACCACAGGGCGCGGCAAATTCACCCGACAAGCCGATGAGGCGCTCGGCTCCCGACTCGTGCCGCTTGATGATGATGGCTTGCGGGCGAAATTTGTCGGGCTTGTCGATGCCGCTTATGGTCCTGCGCGTGCAAAAGATCTCGCGCAACGACTTTGGTGCGTGGAAGCAACGCAAGACGTTTCGCCGCTGGTTGAAGCAATGACCGAGTAATGAACGAAGGCCCGTCAGAATGGACCCGCGGGTCAAGCCCAGGGTCAAGCCCGCGGGTGACCACAAATGAGGAGGTCGCGAATGTCCAAAATCAGCAGCTTCCTTGTTGTGCTGGCCGCGCTTTTGCTCGTAAGCGCTGCGCCGGCAGCGGCGGAAGACGTTGTCGTTACCCAGTACAAGGCGGATCCCTCCGGAGCAGCATTCGCGGTTGCGATTGACAAGGGCTTCTTCAAACAAGCAGGCATCGACATCACCGGCGTGATCTCGGGCGCGGGCGGCGGCACATCGGTCCGCAGCGCTATCGCCAGCGATCTCGGCTTTGGCGAGGTGTCTCCCGCTCCCGTCATCTCGGCCATCGAGCAGGGCCAGGACATCAAGATTGTCTATCTCGGTTCGCGCTCGCTTGCCGATAACGTCGTAATCGTCATGCCGAATTCTCCAATTAAGTCCGTGCAGGACCTCAAGGGCAAGAAATTCGCCATCAGCAACCCGAAGTCGCTGGGAGAGATGACGGCGGTCCTGGTATTCGAGCAGGCTGGGCTCAAGCCCGATGACGTGCAGCGCGTTGCGCTCGGAAGCCTCTCTGGCGCGCTCACGGCGCTCGAGAACGGGGCTGTCGATGCCACCAGCATTCCCGGCATCCTGTTCCTCGCCCGCGGCGGCGAGAGCAAATATCGCGTCTTGTTGGGGCCAAAGGAGCTGCCGTTATTGCCCCCCGCGGTCGGCATTGCCACGAGCGATCTCATGCAAAAGCATGGCGATAAGTTGCGTGCGCTCATCGCCGGCCGGCGCGAAGGGGTGAAATTCATTTACGACCATACCCCCGAAGCAATCACGATCTTGAGCAGGATCTACGAGCCTTTGCCGCCGAAGGATGTGGAAACCCTGGTCAGGCAATTGGTCGAGGCGAAATTCTGGAGCGAGGGGCAGATCGAATTGCAGGGGCTGCAGAACGCGGTGCGGGCCATGAAATATGTCGGCTCGCTGGAAAAAGACGTCGATCTCACCAAGATAATCAATACGTCCTTCCTGCCGGCCGACCTTGCGGCCATCAAATAATGGACAAGCTTTCCGGCGACGGCGCAATTCACGCGCGGCTTGCCGGTGTCACGCGCGTCTATCCGGCCGCCGCCGGCCACCCGGCGGTGCACGCGCTCGGACCGGTCGATCTCGATCTCAAAAGGGGCGAGTTCTTTGCCGTTGTCGGACCTTCGGGCTGCGGCAAGTCGACGCTGCTCGAACTGCTCGCCGGCTTGCAGCCGCCGACGGAAGGGATGGTGACGTTCGAAGGACAATCCATCAGCGGCACCGTGCCTGATGGAATCGGCGTCGTGTTCCAGGAGGATGCCACGTTCCCTTGGCTCACCGTCTGGGACAATGCGGCCTTCGGACTGCGCCGCGCCGGCGCGCCGGCGGCCGAAGTGCGCAGCCGCGTCGATGATGCGATCGCCTTCATGGGGCTTAAAGATTTTGCCCGCGCCTATCCGCTGCAGCTCTCCGGCGGCATGCGCCAGCGCGTCTGCATTGCGCGCACGCTGGTGCTGCAGCCGCGGCTCATTCTGCTTGATGAGCCGTTCGGGGCGCTCGATGCGCAGACCCGCCTCCTCATGGGCGAGGAGGTTCTGCGACTGTGGCGGGGCACGGGGGCGACCATCCTTTTGATCACGCACGCGCTTGATGAAGCCGCAATGCTGGCGGACCGCGTTGGAGCGATGTCGGCGCGTCCCGGCCGTTTCATTGAGATCATCGCGACCGGCTGGCAGCGCGAGCGCGACAGCTCCATTGTGCGCGAGCCGGCATTCGCGGAGATTACCGGACGGCTGTGGGATAATTTGCGGGGCGAATCGCTCAAAGCGCTCGGCCATTCCGGCGTAGCGGCGGAGTGATTTGATCCGTAGCCCGCGTTGAGCGAAGCGAAACGCGGGAACGCCTTCCTGTAGCACCAAGCGCGCGTATGCTGAACCGGCGTTCCCGGATGTCGCTTCGCTCCATCCGGGCTACAAGTGTTTGCCGGACCATTGAATGGCTCACATCGCCACCATCAGGCTCATCGTCATTATCGCGGCGATTGCGGCGCTCGAGCTTGCCTGCCGGACGGGCCTCATCGATCATCGCATCATCGTGCCGCCTTCAGAGATGGCAGCCACGCTCATTCGGATCCTGGCATCGGGAACTATCACCGGCGATATTGCGCGCACCCTGGGCATGATCGCGATTGCCGCGCTCGTGTCGATCGCGCTCGGCTTTGCGCTCGGCCTCCTGGTTCACGCAACGCCACGAGTACGACAGGCACTCGACCCGCTGTTCGCCACCTATTATGCCGTGCCGATCTTCATCTTCTATCCCGTGCTGATCGCCATCTTCGGCTTGTCTCTCGTTCCCATTGTGCTGATTGCGATCGCGACAGCGATCGTCGCCATGATCATCGCCACTTTGAATGGGCTCGACCGCGTGCCGCGCGTCTTGAGCAAGGTCGCGCGGGTTCACCGGATGGGCAAGCTCGCGACTGCCATCCGATTGCAGCTACCGGCGGCCGCGCCTTATCTCTTTACCGGAATCAAGCTGGCGGTGAGCTACGCTTTCATTGCCGTCATCGCAAGCGAGTTCATCCTCGCGCCCGTGGGGCTCGGTCGCGACATTGCCGATGCCTATGCCGACTTCAACAATCCGCGCATGTATGCGCTGATGCTGTTCGTGCTGGTCGTCTCGACCGTCGTGAACATGACGCTGCACGCGCTCGATCTGCACTGGACGCAGCAGCGCGGGCGCAGGGAATCATGAGCGCAATGCGTCGCGCAATCGACACAATCACCATCGTCATCGTGCTGCTGCTGGCCTGGCAGGCGCTGCATCAGATTGCGGGCGAAACGGCCTTGCCGGGGCCGCTCCCGACGCTGTCCTATCTGACCGGCCTGGTGCAGACTTCCCGATTTGCCGACAACGCCGCGGCCACCGCTTTGTCCTTCGCACTCGCGCTGATGCTGGCCTACGCAATCGGACTTACGATCGGGGTGTGGATGGGAGCCCATTATCTCTCGGGCGCGGTCGGCGAGCCGATCCTGGTCGCGCTCTATTCCTTGCCCAAAATTACCCTCTACCCCGTTGTGCTGCTGATTTTCGGGCTGGGAATTTCTGGTAAAGTGGCGTTCGGTGCGCTGCACGGCATCTTGCCGGTGGCGCTTTTGACCATGGCGGCGATCCGCAACATTTCGCCGGTCTACCTCAAGTCGGCGCGCACCATGAAGCTCTCGCAGGCGCAGACCGTCCTGACCGTGCTGTTTCCGGCAATGCTGCCGGAAATCGTGTCCGGACTGAGAATCGGCCTCACAGTCACGCTTCTCGGCGTGCTGCTCGCCGAGATGTTCGCGTCCAAACAGGGACTGGGCTTCCTCATCATGAATGCCATGTCGCTGCTGCAGAACGAGGAGATGATCGCGGTTGCGGTCCTGCTGTTTGCGTTTGCGGCGCTCGCAAACGCGCTTCTGTTGTGGGCCGAGCACCATTGGCATCCCAGGGTTTGATCGGGGACCGGCATGAGCCGAAAAACCGAAACGCTCGCGAGAATCGGACTGTTTCGCTCGCTTCCTGCGGACAAGATCGAGCTGCTCGATTCGCAATGCTCGTGGAGCAGGGTAAGCCGCAACCAATGGATCCTGGACTATCAGGAAACCAGCACGGACGTCTTCTTCATTGTGAGCGGGACGGTGCGCGTCAAAATTCAATCGATCTCGGGGCGCGAAGTGCTGCTGCGCGAGATCAATGCTGGCGAATTTTTCGGGGAGCTTGCGGCAATCGACAACCAGCCGCGCTCATCGGGCATCCTCGCGATTACTGATGTCACCGTCGCACGCATGCCGGCATCCGTGTTTCGCGCGGCGGTCCATGCCTATCCCGACGTCTGTGATCAGTTGCTGGCTTTGCTGGCGGGCTACGTGCGGACCATGTCCAATCGCGTGAACGAGTACACGACACTCGATGCGAAGCATCGCGTCTACGCCGAGCTGCTGCGGCTGTCGCGGCCCGAACCGGCCAATCCTAAGCACGCCGTGGTCTCCCCACCGCCCGTACACGCGGACCTCGCGGCGCGCGTGAGCATCCGGCGCGAATCCGTCACGCGCGAGCTCAAGGCACTCGAGCGCGCGGGTCTCATCGAGCGCCGGCGTGGCGCGCTGGTGCTCACCGACACCGCTCGCTTGCGGCAGATGATCGACGATGCGTTCGAAGTGAGCTAAGGTGAAGGTAAACGGGGTAGAACGCAATCATCCCGCCGATCGCCCACATTCCCTCGCCCAGTTTGGCAGCCATTCCAACGATCAGGATTCCCGCGATGATGATCAGCGGGTGAAGGGGGGCGTCGATTGCATCTTGAACAGGGGCAGGGGCAGTTGGCGGCGTCACGACACGATCCTCCGTTTGTCGTGACGCGCTATCTAATCGACAGCGCGCGAGAGCCCTGTGCGAAATCGCACAGGACGAAAATAGAAAGGCCCCGGGGAGGTTGTTCGCCGGGGCCTCTAGCAGCCCCGTTTCGCACTAGGGGGTTGATTCGGAGCCGCCGGGCCAGACCGTGCGTGGGGAATTGGGCAATTCTAGGCTTAATCCCCGCTGTCCCCGCGCGCCTGAGTTCCATTGCGGGCGGAACTCTCTCTATTCCGATGTGCATTCACTGACTCGGCACGATGCCGAGGGCCTTGGCAGCAACGGCTAAGCGCGCGCGCTGCTGCTCGATCTCGGCTGCGAATTGCGCCGGGCCGCCGAAATGCGGCACCTGTCCTGTGAGGTTCAAGCGATCCTCGACGATCGCATCCATGGCGGCGCGAACGTCTGCCGCAATGACCTCGCGAACCTTCTCCGCCATGTTGGCCGGGCCGAAAAAGCCCACCAGGCCATCGAGCGTAAGCTCGGGATAGCCCGCCTCGGCGACCGTGGGCAGATCAGGAAGAATGGAGGCGCGCGCGGTATTGGTCACGGCCAGGAGTTTGATCTTGCCCGCCTCAAGTTGCGGCCGCGCAATCGCGAAGGCCGTGACGTTCACCTCGAGTCGTCCGGTCGCGAGATCATTCGCGGCTTCCACCAGGTTGCGATAAGGCACCTTCGACATATCGAGACCGGCACTCTTGAGAAAGGCAGCGAACAGGAATTCGTTGCTTGCCGTCGTGCCTGCCCAGTTGAGCCTGCCCGGCTGCGTGCGGACCAATGCCACGAGGTCCGCGAATGATCCAACGGCGAGCGAAGCGGGTACGGCGACGACGACGATGGTGTTCGAAATCCTGGCAATGGGAGCGAGATCGCCGGATTTGTACGGCAGGTTCTTGTAGAGGAAGGGATGCGCGGTGAACGATCCGCTCGGAGCTGCGAGCAGCACGTGATCATCATTGGCGGCAGCGACGAAAGCACCGATGGCGACGAGACCGTCGCCGCCCGGGCGGTTCTCGATCACCACCGGCTCACCCCAACGCACGCTCAATCGGTCGGCAAGAAGACGCGCGCCGATATCGACCCCGCTTCCCGGCCCAAGTGTCACAATGACCTTGACGG
>CATPCO010000597.1 GCA_955652925.1 uncultured Xanthobacteraceae bacterium
CAGAACATCAAGCCGATCCTCCTGACCAGCGCGCGCTCCATGGGCGCGAGCCGCTGGCAGATCCTTCGCTACGTCGTCTTTCCCCACATGATCCCGAGCTTCTTTGCCGGCATGCGCCTGGCCATGACAGGCGTGCTTCTGGGTGTGCTGCTGGCGGAGCTTTACGTCTCGACTGCGGGCATCGGCTATTTCACCACGCTGTTCACGCAGACGTTTGATCCGACCCGCCTCCTCGGCCTGATTGCCGTGCTCGCGGCCATGGCAATTGTGCTCAATGAGATCGTTCGGCGGGCGGAGCTGCATTTTGGCCGATGGCACGGTGAGTGAACACGGAAATGGCCGCGCTCGAAATGTTTGCGCATCAGCTCGCGGGCCATGAGCCCGTTGCAGACGACGCGCGCGAATTGGTCGAGCTTCACCTCATGGACACGATCGCTGCCTGGATCGCGAGCATGGGGAGCGCGGAGGGCCTGCTGCTTCTGAAATTCCGGGCTGCCATGCGGGAGAGCGCACGACCCGACGGCGCTCGCGCTCTCGATCTTTCGACTCGCTGCGCGCTCGCGCGATCAAGCGAGATCGATGACATCCATCTCGCCTCCATAACGACGCCGGGCGGGGTTGTCATTCCCGCTGCTCTCACGTTGGCGGCCACAGCACCCACCACCACCGTCGAGGATCTGACGGCGGCAATTCTCGCGGGCTACGAAGCGATGACGCGCCTCGGCCGCGCCCTAGACGGACCGAGCATTCTTTATCGGGGGATATGGCCGACCTATTTCGCAGCGCCCTTCGCCGTTGCCGCTGTGGCTGGGCGTATTTTCAACTTTGAGGCAAGGGAAACCGCCAATGCGCTCGGGCTTGCTTTGACGCTTTCGGCGCCCGGCGTGGGTGCGCACCATAGCGAGACAACCGCGCGCTGGTTTGCGATGGGGGAAGCCGCAACGAAGGGGCTCACGGCCGCGCTTGCGGCGCATCGAGGCTTCAGCTGCGATCTCGATCTGTTGGCGGGGAATTTTTTCCCGCAGATCTATGGCATCAATCCGCAAGTCAGGGCGCTCACGGACGGCCTCGGCAGGCAATCAACTCTGACGGAAGTGTCGTTCAAGCCCTGGTGCGCGGCACGTCAAACCATGGCCGCGACCCAGGCGCTGTTGGAAATCATCGAGAGCGGCATACCACCCCAATCGATCGACAGCATACGTGCGTTTGTGCTGCCGCCACACCGCAAGATGATCGATCACGGCGTGCAGGCGGGCGATCGCGCCTCACATCTGACCAGCGTGCAATATCAGATGGCTGCGGCGGCTTTGGGCGAGCCGCCCAAGGGTGCATCGGCGCGAGTTGCGGCTTTCGTGCAGAAAATTACGGTCGAGCCTGACGAAACCCTGCTCGCGCCTTACCCACGCAGCTGGCCGGCGCGCGTCGCAGTGACTGCCGGCTCCGCCCATTACGAACGCACGGTCACGGACATTCCGGGCGATCCGGCACTGCCGTTCGATCGCGTAAGAGTGCGCGACAAGTTTATGCGATTCGTCGCACCCGTGATCGGCAAGCAGAGCACTCGGATCCTCGATGCCTGCACGGACGCGTTTGCTGGCGGCAACTTTGCGGCGTTGGTGGAAACGGTTGAACGCCTTGGCACGGAGAAACTGGCGCGTGCAAAAACGCCGTGACGGCTCGTGCAGCGTTTCCAAAATTCGAATCAAATGCGGCGTCATTCCCGGGACCGAGCGTAGCGAGGGAGCCGGGAACAGTAACCACTGTCATTCCTATTAGTTACAGCTGTGGTTACTGGAGTCCGGGTTCGCCGCTTCGCACTGCGCCGAGCCGGTGGCTCGATCCGGGCTACGCAGAGCATTCGTCCCGGTAGCGCCGAATCCAGACCTTGTTGTCGTGAAAGGCGGCGCCGCCGTAAGGCGCGATCGGGTCGGCCCCGGTGAGCGTGTTGATCCCCCGGCCGTCCGGGTAGGCCGCGTTGGGCCAGACTGATTCCGATATCAGAACGCCCGGGCGCACGCCTTCGAACAGCCGTGCGTGCAGCCTGACCTCGCCGCGGCGATTGCCGAGCGCGATCTCGGCCCCGTCGGCAATGCCAAGCGCGGCCGCATCATCGGGATGAATCATCACTTCCGGCCGGCCTTGCCGGGCGCGCGACGTCGGCATCTCGGTGAAAGTCGAGTTGAGGAACTCGCGCGCAGGCGAGGTCGCAAGCCGGAACGGATGCTCGGCGTCAGCCTTCTCGATGACGTCCCAATGGTCCGGCAGCGCCGGCATCTTCTCGACCGGGCCCGCGCGCCAGGGACTGCGGAACGGAACGTTGCGCCAGTCCGGTTTGAATCTGAATTTGCCGTCCGGCCAAGCAAAGCCGCGCAGGTAATGGGCGGCCTCGAAATCCGGCTGACAGTCGATCCACTTCTTCCCTTCAAGCTCCGCTAAGGTGCCCCAGCCGGAATGGCGCAAGGTCCAGTCGATCAGATCGCGCGCGCTCATTGCAAAGCCGGGATGTTTTGCGCCCACCCTCGCGGCGAGCGCGCAGATCACCTCGTGATTGGAGCGGCATTCCCGCGGCGGCTCGACCAGCTTCGGCCCGAGCAGAATGTGCTGATGACCGCCGCCCTGATAGATGTCGTCGTGCTCGAGAAACATGGTCGCCGGCAACACCACGTCTGCCATGCGCGCGGTTTCGGTGAGAAACTGCTCGTGCACGCAGACGAAGAGATCGTCGCGCGCGAAGCCGCGCTTCACCCGCTCCTGGTCGGGCGCAACCGAAACGGGATTGGTATTCTGAATGAACAGCGCCGTGACCGGCGGCCCGCCGGCAAGGACGTCAGCGTCCCCGCAAAGGATGGCGCCGATGCGCGATTGATCGAGCATACGCACGGTGCGGTCGCGCACGTCGAGCCCTTCGATCATGGTGCGGTTCCAGTGATAGATATCCGCATTGTTGTGGAAGGCGCCGCCGCCTTCGTAGCGCCAGGCGCCGGTCACCGCGGGGATGGCGCTCGCCGCATGCATGTTGGCGGCTCCGTTGCGCGAGCGGCAAAACCCGTAGCCCAGCCGAAAGAACGCGCGCTTGCGCTCGCCCACGAGACGCGCGAACGCCTCGATGGTCTCGGCCGGACAGCCGGTGATGGCCGCCGCCCAGGCGGGATCGCGCGTGCGCACATGCGCTTCGAGCTCGTACGGAGCGTCCGTGTAGCGCTTGAGATAATCCCAGTCAGCCTTGCCGTCGCGAAACAGGCAATGCATGACGGCGCAGGCGAGTGCCCCATCGGTGCCGGGACGAACGAGCACCGGGAGATCCGCCTGCGCCATGGTGCCGTTCATATAGATGTCGACCGCGACGATCTTGGCGCCGCGCGTTTTGCGCGCGCGCACGGCATGCGTCATCACGTTGACCTGGGTATTGACCGCGTTGGTGCCCCAGATCACCACCAGGTCCGACTTGGCCATCTCGCGCGGGTCGGGCCCCGCGACACGTCCCACGCCGGCGGCAAAACCGCTAAAGGCAGGGTTGACGCAGATGGTGGAATGAAAGCCGGAATATTTCTTGGCGTGGCGCAGGCGATGGATGCCGTCGCGCATCACAAGGCCCATGGTGCCGGCATAATAATAGGGCCAGATCGCCTGCGGGCCGTAGCGCTCTTCCTCGCGCAGGAGCTTTTCTGCGACAAGATCCAGCGCCGCGTCCCAGGCGACCGGTGAAAATTCCCCTGATCCCTTCGGCCCGCTGCGGATCAGAGGCCTGGTCAGACGCTCGGGGTGATGGAGGCGTTCGGCATAGCGCGCGACCTTCGCGCAGATCACGCCGGCGGTGTAGCTGTTGTCCTCGGCGCCACGCACGCGGCCAATGGTGCGCTCGTCCAGGAGCTCGACTTCGAGCGCGCAGGTGGAAGGACAATCGTGCGGACAGGCGGAGGCGCCGATCCGCACCCGCGCCGTGATGGCGCGCACCATCTTGTTCATGGCGTCGTTATAGCAGATGCCTCCGCAGCCCGTCATCGTCCGCGCAAGCGGAGACGTAGGTTGGGTCGAGCAAAGCGAGACCCAACACTTTGGAGCTGGATCCGCCGCCTGCGCGGGGCATGACAACGGAAAGAGTCACACCATGCGCTCCGCAAGCTCCGTCATGGTGCGCACCGAGATGTCAGGCTGATGCGGCGTCATTGCGAATGGACGCTGGCGGCGATTGACGAACGCGGTGCGCATGCCCGCCGACTTCGCGCCGATGCAATCGAAGACGTGATTGGCGACGAACAGCACGTTATCCATGGCCACGTCCATGATCTCGGCCGCCTTGCGATAGGTCGCGACATGGGGCTTGAAGGCGCCTGCCTCCGCGACGGAAATCAGCCGGTCGAAGGCGAGCCCGTGATATTGCCGTGCGGCTTCCAGCATGTCGGGGTCGCCGTTCGAGAGGACCACGAGCTTGTAGCGGGTGCGAAGACGGGCAAGCGCCGCCGGCACTTCCGGGAAAGGACGCAGCCTCTCGATGGCGGCGACCAGAGATCGCACTTCTTCCATGCTGTAGGGAATGCCCGCGCGTTCGAGCACGAAGGCAACGGATCGCTGGCCGATCTCACGATAAGAGGTGTGCTCGCGCCCAAGCAGCGCGTCGATCATGGAATTTTCGAAATGGGTCCGGCGCCACCAGGTGACGAAAGCATTTGGATTACCCTGCCACCCTTTGCTCGCGAGAAAGGGACGGACAACCTCCACCAGACCGGACTGCATGTCCACCACCGTGCCGTACTGGTCGAACATGCAGACCGTGATGGATTGTTTGATATCGTCAAGTTTACTCATGGCGCTCTTTTAGCGCCGATGCTGTTTCCTTCGTAGTCGTGAAAGTGGAACGCGAGAGAAATCGGTCGCAACCTGCGCGACGGCTATTGCGCGCGAGCGTCGTCAAGGATCCTGGGACAGCTCTGCTTCTCGGTTCGGCAGGCGGATCAGCGCGGTTGGCGTGGGCCCCTGCCGAGCAGAAAGTCGACGAATCCGCGGGCAAATTCCGCTTGCGGCGTTACGCGCCCGGAGCCCGGTCCGCTCGCGGCGTTGAGCCCAAGGGGCCGGCGCACTCTGGGCGGGGAAAACCGACCGGCGTTTATGCCGGCACTGGTGCGAACGGTCGCGAGCCGAACGAGTCGAGCGGATGGTCCAAGCGAGATGTCAGTCATAATGCCCCCCCACAGGGTCAAGACGAACCTCGATGCGAGCCGGCGCTTTTCCCCGGTCAGATGGACTGACCGCGCCGGCCATTAACCGATCACTCAAGATGAAGGTGAAAGTTAGTCTTTTTTTCTTTCCAATTCGCAAACACACCAAATTTGCAAAGCGTGTGGTTTTCCGGCACGAGCCGGCTTAGGCAATAATGTCCGGTGTGAGCTGGTCCTCGATATAGGAAATGCGGTCGCGCAGGTGGAGCTTGCGTTTCTTGAGCCGCTGGACCTGCAACTGGTCCGAGCCGGGGGTGTGCTGCAAGGCCGAGATTGCGGTGTCGAGGTCGCGATGCTCCTGCTGCAGCCGCGCCAGCTGCTCCTGCAACTCACGCTCTTCCTCTTTGGTCATAGACTACCGGCGGTTGAGACGGCGTCCACTGCAACGGCCAAAAGTATCGCTTTTTGTCGGATTCCGTTCAAGGCGGCTGGTCGTTCCTCTCCACCGTAGCCCGCGTTGAGCGCAGCGAAACGCAGGATTTCCCCCGGATTTCGCTCCCGCTCAATCCGGGCTACAGGTTAAGCAAAGCGGGGATTATTGCATTGCAGCATCAAATGCCCTTCGTATCCCACCCATTCGCGTGTTATAGTTTTGTGTCAGGTTCAGTCTGGCAAAGGAGAACTCCACAACATGTCCATTGAAGCCCATCTTGCGGAACTCGAAAGACGGCATCGGGCGCTTGAGGCGGAAATCAATGAAGCCCGGGCTCATCCCTCGGTCGATGATCTTGAGATCGTGGAGTTAAAACGTCGCAAGTTGTTGGTGAAGGACCAAATCGCGCGTCTGCAGTTGGAAACGGCTCTCCACTAGACGTTGCGGAGCTGAAGGAGAAATAGACGTCAAGGCCCGGCCAATGCTCCACCGCGTGTGAGGTGGAGTGGTCGGGCGTGCAATGAAGTGAAAGAAATGCGTTCCGGATTGCGGGCCGCAGCCATTGCTGCGGCAAGAGTTATTATTGTTGCCGGCGCGGTGGCGCCGTTTTTTATTTCCGCGCCAGCGCCGGCCGACAATTATCCCGCGCGCACCATCGCGCTTGTGGTGCCCTATCCTCCCGGCGGCGGCGTCGACGCCATGGCGCGCGTCGTTGCCGACAAGCTTTCGGGCGCGCTCGGCCAGCAGGTGGTCGTGGACAATCGCGCCGGGGCCTCGGGCCTGACCGGCACGCGCTCTTTCATCAAGAGCCCTCCCGACGGCTATACCCTTTTCCTCGGACATACCGGATCGATCTGCATCAACCCGAGCCTTTACCGCAATGCCGGGTTCGATCCGCGGCGCGACTTCGCGCCTGTCGGGCTCGTTGCGTCCATGCCTGTTGCGTTGCTCGCACATCCGTCCTTCCCGGGTACCACGGTGCGCGATGTCGTGACGGTGGCGAACAGACAAGCCGGTGGTTTCAACATCGGTACGTCAGCGGTGGGCACCGGGAGCTATCTTTCCGCCGAGCTGTTCAAGGCCGCCACGGGCATCGAGGCGGTGATCATTCCCTACAAGGGAACGGCCCAGCTCATGAACGACCTCGTTGGCAACCAGGTGCCTGTTGCATTCGGGGTGTTGCCGCCGGCACTGGGTAATCTCCAGGCTGGCACGCTGCGCGCCATCGCGGTGTTAAGTCCCACGCGCTTTAGCCTCTTGCCGCAGGTGCCGACCGCGGCCGAATCCGGCCTGCCCGGATTTGAATCCGTTCTTCACTATGGGCTGCTTGCGCCTGTGGGCACGCCGCGCACGATCATCGAGCGACTCAATGCGGCACTGCGCGGCAGCGTGGAGACCGCGGAGGTGAAGGAGCGCATTGCGGCCGAAGGGGGTGATCCGCTCACCTCGACCCCCGACGAATACGCCAACGACATTGACAGCCAAGAGGCGAAGTGGGGCACGCTGGTGCGCAAGCTCAATCTCAAAGTCGAGTGATGCCGGCCTAAGACTCATCAGGACGCCGCTCATGGGAGGAACTTCATGACCAGCAAAAATCCGGCGCGGCGCGTGCGGCGCGCAGTGAGCCGGCGCAGGTTTCTGGCTTCCGTCGCGCTCGCGAGCGCTGCAACGGCCGTCGGCCCGCGCATTGGAAACAGCGCAACGCGTGCTTTCGACAGTTCGTCCCCGGCTCAGCCTGCAATGCTTCCGCCCACGCAGCTTGCCGCCGGCGAGGCGGCGCCCGCGCGTGAATTGTCGCGCATCGGGGGCGTGCCGGGCTCGGACTTCATGGTCGACGTCATCAAGACGCTCGACATCAAATATCTGCCCGCGAATCCGGCTTCGAGCCTGCGCGGCATTCACGAGTCGCTCATCAACTACGGCGGCAACAGGATGCCCGAGTTCCTCACCTGCACCCATGAGGAAGCTGCCGTCGCCATGGCGCACGGCTATTTCAAGATTGCCGGGAAGCCGCTGATGACCATGTGCCACGGCACGGTCGGCCTGCAGCATGCGACCATGGCGATTTACAACGCCTGGTGCGACCGTGTGCCCGTCATCGTGGTGGGCGGTAACGAGCTTGACGCGGCGCATCGGCCCCCCGGCACCCCTACCTTCCATTCCGCGCAGGACGCCAATGCGATTGTGCGCGACTATACCAAGTGGGACGACACGCCAATCTCGCTGCAGCATTTCGCGCAATCCTTCGTGCGCGCCTACAAGATCGCGATGACGCCGCCCTATGGCCCGGTTGCAATCGCGCTCGATAGCGGCCTCCAGCAGCGCCCGATCACGCATAACGGGGAGAGCCTCTACATTCCGCGTTACGTCCCCACTGCGCCACCGCAAGGCGATTCCGGCGCGGTGAAAGAGGCCGCACGGCTTCTCGCCAACGCGCAAAATCCCGTCATTGTTGTCGATCGCGCCGCGCGCACCGAGAACGGGATGCGGCTCATTGTCGAGCTCGCCGAAGCCTTGCAGGCGTCGGTGATCGATCAGGGCGGGCGCATGAATTTCCCGCGCACCCATTATCTGCGCCGTGGGCGTAACGCCGTCACCAACGCCGACGTGATCATCGGGATGGAGCTTGCGGACTATTGGGGCACCGTGAACGGCTGGACCGACAACGGCGAAGCCGGCATCGGGGTCAACACATCGAGGATCAAGCCCGATACCAGGCTGATCAGCATCAGCGCGGCCGAGCTCAATACCAAATCGAACTATCAGGATTTCCAGCGCTTCCAGTCAGTCGACGTGCCGATGGCAGGGGACTCAGAGGCCACGCTTCCGGCGCTGATCGAAGCGGTGAAAGCTGCGATTGCGAGCGATCGAAGCGCGGCGATCGAGCGACGCGGCGAAACGGCGCGCAGGGCATTTGCCGGCGCGGAGGTGCGCACCAAGCAGGCGGCAGCACTCGGCTGGGATGCAAGCCCGATCACCACTGCGCGTCTTGCCATGGAGATCTGGGCGCAGATCAAGGACCTCGACTGGTCGCTGGTTTCGTCCTCCGGAAACGTCAGCGGCTGGCCCAACCGGCTGTGGCCGATGGAGAGGCACTATCACTGGCTGGGACGATCCGGCGGCGCCGGGGTGGGGTATGGCGCTCCCGCCTCGATCGGAGCGGCGCTCGCCAATCGCGATCTCGGCCGCTTTTCCGTAAGCATCCAGGCCGACGGCGATCTGATGTATGTGCCCGGCTCGCTGTGGACCGCGGCGCGGCACAACATCCCGCTGCTCGCGGTGATGCACAACAACCGCGGCTACCACCAGGAGGTCATGCACGTGCAGCGGATGTCGAATTTCCGCAACCGGGTGGCAAGCCTCGGGAACGACATGGGCCCGATCGGCACCAGCATTGCGAACCCGGACATCGAATATGAGAAGCTCGCGCAATCCATGGGCTGGTGGGCGAAAGGCCCGATCAAGGATCCCTCCGAGCTTAGCCCCGCCCTCAAGGAAGCGGTCGCCGCGGTCAAGGCCGGCGAGCCCGCTCTCGTCAATGTCTGGACCCAGCCGCGTTAATCCATCCCCCAACGCAACCCGGGCTTGCCCGGGTTGCGCAGTCTACTGCGCAAGTCGGACAGGCCCGACTTGCGATGGGGGCGGGCGGGGGGCCTGCCACGCCGCAATGGTTTGCGAGCGCGCAGCGGCATTCGTTCAGCGGCCTTGCTTTAATCCGGCGTGGCTTGTTTCGCTCGCGCTCGCCGCGATCATCTCTCACACCGCGCTCGCGGCGTCGGCCGAAAAGGGCAGGGCCGCCTACATCGCGCATGGCTGCTGGCAATGTCACGGCTTTGCCGGCCAGGGCGGCATCACGGGACCCGAGCTCGCGTCCCATCCCGCCCCCATGGAAGCATTTGCCGCGTTCGTGCGCACGACCAACGGCGCCATGCCCCCCTACAGCGAGACCATCCTCTCCAACGACGATCTCACCGAAATCCATGCTTATCTCGAGTCGATCCCAAAACCACCGGATTACAAAACCATTCCGTTGTTATCAGATGTCAGACAGTAGCCTGCGTTGAGCGCAGCGAAACACGGGGACTGCCCCCGGATTTCGTGGAGCCTGTCATCGGGCGGCGCTTCGCGCCGACCCGGTGGCTCGATCCGGGCTACAAGTCCAGTACCAGCCGATCGCTCTTGCAGCCGGCGCAGCAGATCATGACCTTGCTGTTCGAGGCCTGCTCCTCCTCGGTGAGAATGGCGTCGCGGTGCTCGGGAATGCCGGAAATGACCCGTTGCTCGCAGGCCCCGCAAATGCCGAGCTCGCAGGAATAATCGACGTCCACGCCGGCATCGAGCAGCACCTGGAGAATGCTCTTGCCCTGCGGAATCACGAATTCCTTGCCCGAGCGCGCGAGCTCGACGATGAACCCGCCGGTCTTGGCCGGCTCCTGCTTGGGCGTGAAATACTCGACATGAATCTGATCGCGCGGCCAGCTTGCCGTCGCGCTCTCGAACGCCTTGAGCATGGGGGTAGGGCCGCAGCAATAGAGGTGGGCATCCTTCGGCGCCGCGGAAGCGATTGCCGCGACGTTGAGGAACGTCCCTGCGGCCTCATCATCGAAATGGAATTGCGATGACGGCATGCGCTCGAGCGCGTCGAGGAACGCCATGTCGGCGCGCGAGCGGCAGGCATAATAGAGCTTCCAGGAGCGGCCGAGCTTTTGCAGCTGCTGCACCATGCACCAGATCGGGGTGATGCCGATGCCGCCGGCGAGCAGTATGACGTGGCTCGCGGTTTTCACCAGCGGGAAATTGTTGCGCGGCCCGGCGATGGTGAGCCTTTTGCCGACGCGCAGCTCATCATGCACGTAGCGTGAGCCGCCGCGGCTCGCCGGATCACGCTTAACTGCGATGGTGTAAGTGAGCGGATCGGGCTCGGCCTCGATCAGCGAATATTGCCGCACGATCCCGTTCGGCAGATGCAGATCGATATGGGCGCCGGGCTCATAGGGTGGGAACGGCTTGCCATCGGAACGGGTGAATTCGTAGATGTTCGTGTCGCGCGCCGCGTAGCGGATCGCGGTCAAGCGCACTTCGATCAGTTCCTCCGCCGTTTGTGCCGGAGCAGGCGTTTGCGCAACGGACGCGATCGTGTTCACCCGCTGGTCTCCATCCCGGCTCAAGCGTCATCATGAGATAGGCTGCAAAACAATCTGAACCAAACCCATTCGACGGGGCTGAAGAAACGAACCTGGACTGCCGAGCCGAGGAAAAACGAACCCGAGCGCAACCTATTCTAGCTGTAAGCAACTACAGGTTGCAATTTTTCGGAATGAAAGCGAATTCGGCAATGAAATCAGGGTTCGCTGTAGCCCGGATTGCCCATCGGGCGGCGTCTGCGCCGGCTGATGGGCAATCTGGGCAAAACCGTCGAGGCAGCGAGAATTCCCGGGTGTCGCTCCCGCTCCACCCGGCTACATCGCTCGCATGCCTCAGCCTCCCGCCTGCGCCGCCGCGCGATCGACCGAAGCGGCGGTCTGGCCGAACAGGATCGCGCGCTCCTCGGCGGTGCGGATGCCACCCATGTTCGGGTTGACCTCCTTGGCCTTGGCATAGGCGCGCTCGACCGCGGGACGAGTGCGGATCGCCTCGAACCATCGCTTGAGGTGCGCGAAGTCCTCGAGCTTCTGCCCCTGGCGTTCGTAGGGCACGATCCAGGGATAGATCGCCATATCGGCAATCGAGTACTCGCCCGCGACGAAGCTGCGGTCCGCCAACCGCTTGTTCAGCACGCCGTAGAGCCGGTTGACCTCGTTGCGGTAGCGATCGATCGCATAGGAGATCTTGTCGACCGCGTAGTGGCTGAAATGATTGTTCTGTCCGGCCATAGGGCCGAGATTGCCCATCTGCCAGAACAGCCACTGGATGGCATCGATGCGCGCCCTCGTGTCGCGTGAGAGAAACCGGCCGGTCTTCTCCGCGAGATAAAGCAGAATGGCGCCCGACTCGAACACCGCGATGGGTTTGCCGCCGTCCGCGGGAGCATGATCGACAATGGCGGGAATGCGGTTGTTCGGCGAGATGGCGAGGAACGGCCCCTGGAACTGCTCGCCCTTGCCGATATTCACGGGAGTGATCTTGTAGGGAGTCGCGGTCTCTTCCAGAAAAATCGTGAGCTTGTGACCGTTTGGCGTCGTCCAATAATGCACGTCAATCATGGGCTTCTTTCCTCGTTGCGGGGGATGCCGGATGATGCCGCAGGCGGTTCTCCACGTGCAATAGGCGGGTTCCGCTAAAGCTTCGACGGGCGACGCCAATGAAGCCCGCCGAAGCCTTGGCAAGCCTTGGCGAAGGCGGGCCGCTTTTCCTCCGCCGATCATTCGCCCGAATTGAAGGTTCAGTTCCAAGCCATGCGTAACCTTCTTGTTCCCGCTTGCCTGGGCGCTGGTCTGCTCGTCATGGCGACGTGCGGCGGGGCACTTGCGGAAACCGCGGCCGAGACCTGCCTTGCTGCCAACCGCAGCCTCTCCCTCGGCGCGAGCCTCCCGCGTACCGCCGCCCATCTCAAGGCGGGCCAGTCGTTGAAAATCGTTGCGGTCGGCTCATCCTCGACGACCGGGTTGTGGATGCTGCGTTCCGATGCAACCTATCCCGCTGTCATGGGCCGCGAAATCGCTGCGCTGCGCCCCGCCGCACGGGTCGAGGTTATCAACAGCGGCCGCATCGGGGACACCGTTTCCGGCACCATGTCGCGGTTTGCAAGCGACGTGCTCGCCCATCATCCCGATCTCATCATCTGGCAGCTGGGTACCAACGACGTCGCTTGGGGCGGCGGCGCCGGAGGCCTCAAGGACATGATTAGCTCCGGCGTGGACACGCTCAAGACAAGCGGGGCCGATATCGTGCTGATGGATATGCAATATGCTCCCATGGTGCTCGCGTCGTCCGAGCATGAGACGATGCGGGCCATCATTGCGCAGGTCGCCCGCGAGGAACGCATCGGTCTGTTTTCCCGATTCGCGCTGATGCGCCGGTCGGTCGAGGCGGGGCTGCCGGCAACCGCGCTCGTTGCGTGGGACGGATTGCATAATTCCGAGGCCGGCTATGATTGCGTCGGGCGCGCGCTTGCGCGCGCCATCGTCAACGCCGCCGGCCGCTGAACGAGGTTTTTGTTAACGGAAGCTGACCGGCCGCGTGTGTCGGTATCGCGGCAGTGCGCTGAAAAATCCAGCGCGAACAGCAGTATGCGGTTGTCCTCAGTCGCGGCCTGCAACCGCGCGCCCTGCAGGCGGGGCAAACAGTTCGCCACTGTGGCTTTTGTGCACTAGGCCACCCCCGCCGTTTGTGGTTGTAATCGGGATGGTTCAGCGCAGGGGAATCCATTAACCACAGGGGGTACCAATGAAGAAGGTGCTGATCGCTCTGGTTGCGACCGTTATGGCGCTCGGAATGGCCGGCTGCGTCGGTAAGGGCAAGGCCCCACCGCCGGTCGTGACCAAGGGCTAATCTGATGTCCAACGGACGGGGCCGGCGCAAGCCGGCCCCGCTCCGCTAGTCGGGCACGGGGGACGACGGGGTGCCGGAATAGGCGACAAAAGCCGATCGTTCCTTCGTGAGTTCAGGAGGAGATCATGCTGGGCAATTCGAAACGGGGCATTAGGCTCAATTTGACGGCAGGGATTTGCGTGCTCGCGCTCTCCGCCGGATGGTCGGCGGCGCGAGCGCAAGACACCGCAATTCACGAGGGCGCCCCTTCAGAGTCGAGGCAGGAAGCCAGCGCGGCAACGACCGACGCGAAAGCGAGCGCGGCGGCGCCTGATATCGCCGCGCCCGAGCCGCAGCCGGCCGCCGCCACGAGCAACGAAACCGTTACTCCGCTCAATCCGGTGGAAGTAAAGCCGGCACCGAAATCCGGCGTCAACACGATTGCGCGACCCTATTACATCGAGTTCCGGGCGCGCGCCGCCTACAATTACGGTCACGCCTTCGTGGTGCACGGGCGGGTAGGCGAACCCCTCACGAAAAGAAGTGTGGTCGGTCTTCATCCCGTCGGCGAAAGCCCCGCTTCCTGGTTAATCGGTCACGTTGTTCCGGTTCCGTCGGAAACCGGTTGGAGCGATGGGGACATCGGCTACAACGACCGCTACATCACCGCCAAGTATCGCGTTTACCTGACCGAGGCCGAGTACCGGGTCGTCGCGGCAAAGTTGCGCGAGATGCAGAACAGCTCTCCAATCTGGAGCGCTGAGCTTTACAACTGCGTCGCATTCGTCGGCGACATCGCGGCGTTTCTGGGCATGCAGCACCCGTTCCATTGGGTGATGCCGAAGGAATATATCGAAGGCATCAGGGCCATGAACGGCGGCCGGCAGGAAATGCCGAGCCGCTGGCTTGAGACCGTCAATCCTCGTCTTGCCGCTCAGCAGGCGGCTCAACTGGCACATGCGCAGCACACGGCGCCGCAGACGGAACAGGCGCAGGCGCAGGTGCAGGCGCAACAGCCGACGCCGCCCCAGCAAAAGGCGGCAAGCCGTACCCGCTCGGGATCCAGTACTCCGCGCCGACAGCACGCCTCCGCGACCGAGGCAACGGCGCCCGTGCCTTCCTCCTACGCCGGGGTGCGGTAGCTCGCAGGTCACACGCGAGTTTCCACCTCTCCCGGAGGGCCCCGGAGGGAGAGGTCGGATCGCGCGCGCTTGCGCGATCCGGGTGAGGGGATTGACCTCGCGTTGCCCTTCACCGCCAGGCGTTGAGTTCATCGATAATCGCACCGGTGAGAATCTTCTCCAGCGCTTGCAGCGCGCGCGCGACCGTCGCGCCGTCCATCACCCGGTGATCGTAATTGAAGCGCACATCAACGCTGCCGTCGGCGCTGATCACGCCCCAGTTGAGCACCACCGTGCACGGCGCCAGCGGCCGCAGCGATTCGGCACCCAGCGCGGAATAGACCGACAGGCCGAACGTGCCGAAGAAATTTGCCCGCTGACGGCCGATGTTAAGCCCGATCCACATCAGAAAACGGCGCAGCGGCAACGGCAAGCGGCCGAGCATCAGCACCCGCCGGAATTCCTTGATCTCCCATAACGGCGCTTGGCGAAACCGCCGCAGGATCTCCGCCAGCTCGGCAACGGAGCGGCTCGCAGGATCCTTTATTCTGCCGGCAAATACTTCCGCTCCGCCCGCCGTTTTGCGCTCGAATGCGACCATTCCGACGCTCGACGGATATTCGTAAAGATGAGGCCGTGGCAGGCCGATATAGACCCGCCTCAACTCGGGCGTTTCCTGCGCCAGGATGGCATAAGCCTTGAGAAAGAGCGCCGTCCAAGGGGGGCGATGCGCGCTGGCCTTGCGCGCTTCCACCAACGCGCCGAGCGCCATCCGGCGCTGCACGGGAAGAATCGGAGTCCTGTTCGCAAAATAAAGGAAATCGTTCTGAACGCGCCGCGACGGCAGCAGCGGAATTGCGCGCCCACGCATGCTTTACAGAATATACGGCACGAGCCGTTTAGTGTGGGTCATGTACTGCCGGTACTCGTCGCCGAATTTGTGCAGCATGAGCTGCTCCTCGCGGCGGATCCGGGCGCAATACAAGATGCAAAAGCCGAAGACACCAGCCAGTCCCGTAATCCAATTCGGCAGCAGCAGGATCTGAAGCACCGACCAGAGCAGGAACGATGCGTACATGGGAGGCCGGATGAGCCGATAGACGCCCGTTGTCACCAGTTTGTGCTTTTCCCGGATTACGAGCTTGGCCGAGAAATTGTGCCCGAGGTCTGCGTGGCTGCGCCAGAACAGCCACAGCGTCGCGACCATCGTTGCAACACCGAGCGAGAACATGGCCGGCTGAAACCGATAATCCGCAAAGGAGAGCCACGTTGTTGCCACATAGACTGCCGGAATAATGAGGTAGCCCAAGAATGACAACGTCAGAAGCACGATCTCATAGAGCTCGTCATGTTTGGAAATGTGCTTGTTGCGGTGAGCGCGCCGCGCATAGCTAAGGCGAATGGCGCCCCAGCACAGCACAAACAGAACCCAAACGAGCTTGCCGGCAAAGACCGTCATCACCTCACGCCTGAGATCCTCACTATGTGTTGGTGCTCCGCTCTCGCCTCCGTCATTGCCGGGCTTGACCTGGCTTGACCCGGCAATCCATCGCACTTGCAACAAGACTTATCTCGAAGAAGATGGACCACCCGAGCTCGGGTATATCCGAGTTCGGGCACATTGGGCGAGCAAGTCGGCAAAGTCGACTTGCGTGGTCAAGCCCGCGGGTGGCGCTTCTGAGTTATCTATCGATCGAGCGCGAACTTGGCCACCCCGGGCATCTTGATCGGCGCATGCGGAAGAACGAAAAACCGGCATGGATTTGAAAAGCAGCGCTTTGTGGGAGGGAGCCAAGATTCCCGACAAGACTCCCGAATCCTCCAGCAATCGCATCTCGACGGATGTGCGAAGGCCGGTCGCGGCCGGAAGGCTGCAGGCGCTCCGGCAGGCGATTGTCGACGCAGGCACTGGGCGCCGGTCCTGGATTGCGATCGTCCTCGGGGCGGCTTGCGCGCTTGCTCAGGCTCCCATTCATTTCTGGCCGATTCTGTTCGTGACCCTGCCGCTCCTGGTCTGGTTGATCGACGGCGCGCCGGCGCAACGCTGGCGCGGCGTTCGGGCCTGCGCCGTCACCGGTTGGTGTTTCGGGTTTGGGTATTTTCTCGCGGGCTTCTATTGGATCGGACACGCATTTCTGGTCGATGTACAGACGTTCGGCTGGCTGCTGCCGATCGCGGTGATGGGCCTTCCCGCTTTCCTCGGCTTCTTTACCGCCGCCGGCCTCGCTTGTGCGCGCCTCCTCTGGTCGGCCGGCGCCACGCGCATCCTCGCGCTCGCCGTTTCGCTTACCGCGGTGGAATGGTTGCGCGGCCACGTGCTCACCGGGTTTCCCTGGAATGCGTTCGGCTATGCGCTCGCATCTCCGCTGCCGTTCGCACAGAACGCTTCAACCATCGGGCTCTGGGGCCTGACCTTCATCGCGCTTGCGGTATTTGCAAGCCCCGCCACGCTCACCGACGATCGCGCCGATACGCGCTGGCCCTGGCTGCCGCTCCTCGTCGCTGTCGTTCTTCTCGTTGTGCTCGCGCTGTTCGGATGGTGGCGTTTGTCGCAGATGCCGGCAAGCTTCGTTGACGGCGTAATGCTGCGCATCATGCAGCCCAATCTGCAGCAGGACGACAAGTTCAACTATTCGGCCAAAGACGCCGTCATGACCAGGTACATCAATCTCTCCCGCGGCGGCGGCAATCAGCCACTTGACGCCGTCACGCATTTGATCTGGCCGGAATCGGCGTTTCCCTTCTATCTCACCACGGAGCCCGATGCGCTCGCTCGGCTTGCAGCGCTGCTGCCGGAAAAAACTATCCTGATCACAGGGGCGGATCGCGTGGGCGAGCCGCCGGCGGGAGCTGGCAATACCGACGCGCGTACATCCATCTACGTGTTCGATCATGCCGGCGCGGTGCGCGCGCTCTATGACAAGGTTCATCTCGTCCCGTTCGGCGAGTTTCTGCCGTTCGAGAATCTTCTCCACCGCATGGGGCTGATCGCGCTCACCAAGGTGACCGCGGGCCTGCGGCCGGGCGAGCGGCGGCAAGTGATGCCGGTTCCAGGCGCCCCGTCCGCGCTGCCGCTGCTTTGTTACGAAGTGATTTTCGCTGACGAGCTGGGGACGGGCAACGAGAGAGCTGGCTGGCTCCTTAACCTGACCAACGACGGCTGGTTCGGGATGAGCAGCGGTCCCTACCAGCACTTTGCGCAGGCGCGCCTGCGCGCCATCGAGCAGGGGCTGCCGCTGGTGCGGGCAGCCAATACCGGAATCTCGGCCGTGGTCGATCCCGCCGGGCGCGTGATTGCCTCGTTGCCGCTCGGCGGCGAAGGCATACTCGATGCTCCGCTGCCGCGTTCCATCGCGCCGACCATCTACGCACGTTACGGCGATGCGCCGGCCGCAACACTGTTCGCGCTTGCGCTTGCCGTTGTCTTGTATCGGCGAATGCGCGTGCGCGCCTTGCCCGCGCGCGGCGCGGCGTAAGCCGAGGCTCGCATGCGCCGCGTTCGGGAATCAACGCGGTTTGGTTAAAAATTTACTTGCAAGTTGCGAACTTGTCGCATCCGCTGCTTCGCCGCGAGCGCGCCAGATTCTTTCCACAGCAACGCGTTTTTTGCCGTTGCCACGCCGATTTCTTGCCTCAAATGCGCCTTGCGCGCGAGAAAAATTGCGCGCGGGGCTGAGGAGGTTTTCTCCAGCGCGCAGTGTTGAGCAACGCGAAACTCCGCGACTGTGACACGCGCGCAACAGACTCAAGCCCTCCGTGGGAGTAAGACAATGGGCAACGGCCGCCGGGGAAAAGAGTACGAGTGCGCGCGGCCAAATGGAGGATCGGATGAAGAAGTCATTGCTCGCTGGCCTTGCCGCGACCGCGCTCATCGGCGGTTCCGCAA
>CATPCO010000598.1 GCA_955652925.1 uncultured Xanthobacteraceae bacterium
GCTTAGCAGTACGCCGATGGTCCGCACCGCGCTGGGTTTCTGCGCGCTCGCTGCTTGCGGCCACAAAACAGCCGCACCGCCTATCAGCGTGATGAACTCGCATCGCCTCATTGGCCCCACCTCAAATGCTGGGACGGCGCACATTACCACATAGCTGAGACAGAGCGCTGTTGTGCAGCACGGCAAAATTGATCGTCAGATGGCAGCTCTGGGTCCATTCACGTCGGGTTGTACGCCCGACAAATTTCCAGGATGTCCGCTGCTCCTCCGATAGCTCCCAAGTTTGGGCATTGCAGCGATTCGGCCGGCTGCGGACATGCCGTTCACATCAGCTTACGTGCGAGAAGTGCCAATACGAACATGCGCTTGCGTCGGCTATGGGGGCTGCCAAGTGCCACAATAGCCGGCATTGTGCGAGGACAAGGCTCTCGCGGTATGTGCAACGCGCGGGTAATCTGCGATTGCCCAACTGCTCTGGGAGGGCAGCATGACACTTCCCCTGCGCAAATTCTTGCGTCTGGCTGCTGGCGCCGCCGCGCTGCCGGCTCTTTCTTACTTCGCTTGGGCGCAGGCTTATCCGACGCGGCCGGTGACCGTGGTCGTTACTTTCGCGCCCGGGGGTGCCAATGACACCGTGGCGCGAATCCTTGCTTCCCCGATGGGCGAATCGCTAGGCCAGTCGGTGATCGTCGAAAATGTCACTGGGGCGAGCGGCATAACTGGCACCTTGCATGTCGCCAAATCCACACCGGATGGTTATCAGTTTGTACTTGGCGACAACGGGACCTTTGCGATCAACCAGACAGCCCAGAAGAGGCCGCTCTATAACGCGCTGACCGATTTTGAGCCCGTGGGCCTCATCGCCGAGTTGCCACTGCTGCTTGCCACCCGCAAGGACCTACCGGTCGACAATCTCGGAGAATTCATCGCCTATGCCATGGCCAACCAGACGAGAATGCAATATGGTTCGGCAGGTGTCGGCACTGGACCGCATCTCGCCTGCGTCATGTTAAATTCGGCGATAGGTGTCGACGTTACACACATTACGTATCGCGGCGGCGGGCCGGCCATGCAAGACCTGATCGCGGGGCGAATTGATTATCTATGCCCCATCATCACGACGGCGCTGCCTCAGATCGAGGGCGATAAGGTGAAGGTGATCGCGAACCTTGGAAAGAACCGCTCTTCATTCCTTCCCAACCTCGCTAGCGCGCACGAGCAAGGCCTCGATGTCGATGCGAACTTTTGGCTGGCGTTCTTTTTACCTAAAGGCACGCCCGCGCCAATCGTGAACCGCCTCCACGATGCTTTCGTCGCGGCAATCGAGGCACCGTCGGTGAAGGCGCGCATGCGTGAAGTGGGCACCGGAGTTGTATCACGCGAGCGTCGTTCGCCGGAATATCTGCAAAAATTCGTCGAGAGCGAAATCGAGAAATGGGCCGCGCCGATCAAGGCAAGCGGGGTATCGATGGATTGATGGCGATATTCTGCCGTGAGTCCTTCGCGGCCAGGTCGAGCCAGTCCCCGGTGCCGTTAACCATGCTCCCCGATCTCGTTTGACGAACAACCAGTGCCGACGCTCGATTCCGCGCCCAACAGCGCGAGTTTGGTCCATGCGTTGCATGCTATGCGGTGAGGAGATGCGTCTGGTGCGGGCCGTCCGGGACGAGGCATTGCTCGTGCCGGGGTTCGAGCACCACATCTTAAGCTGCCCCTCCTGCCATGACGAAGAAACACGCCTGGTGTTCATCGACCAGGCGGCGCCTTTATCACCTTCCGCCGCAACCGGCGAGCTCAAGGCGGACCTGCTCGATGTGCGGCTACCGCCCGCCGCCGCTGCCGGAGCCGAGCAGGAAGCACCGAAGGAGATCACGATCGTCCGGTCAGAACGGATGCTGCCAATCGAGAGTCTGCCACCGGCATCACCCCCTTCTCTGCTGCCAAAGTCCCGAACCGCCGCTTCTCCGAGTTCGAGCGTTTGGGGCCGCAGAGCCGAGCTGCATCGTGCGCGCTGGGCGCTGTTGTGTGGCCGCCTCGGGCTGCGGCTCGCAAGCAGGAAGCCGGATACGCCCACAGGAAGCTGACCTTTCCCGTAACCAATCACCTTTGATTTCGGCGAGGAGCAGCCGTTAGCGGCCCCCTCCGTTATCGCGGCTGGCCGTCATCAAATTTGCGATCGAGAATCTCGCCCAGCGTGACATACTGGAAGCCGTTGAGGCGCCCGATCGGGTCGAGCTTGCGCATGTCGATGTAACCGTTGGTCATGCAGGCCTCGTCCACATGGAAATAGACGATCTCGCCGATAACGAGCGGGTGACGGTTGGGGCCGAGCTCGATCACCTGTTGCAACCTGCACTCGAGCTGAATGGGCGCCTCTGCGACCCGCGGCGCTCTGATCTTCACCGCCGGGATCGCGGTGAGGCCGGTCTTGTCAAATTCGCTTTCGTCTTCCGGAAAGCCGTTCGCCGAGTCCACCATCTCCTTCCACACCGGCGCGGTGACGACGTTCACGCAGAACTCCTGCGTCTCGCGGATGTTGCGCAGGGTGTGCTTCTCGCTTCGATCGGGATTGCGCGCGATCGTCAGCGAGACCATGGGCGGTATGACGCACACCACTGTGAAGAAGGAAAACGGCGCGAGATTCGTCCGGCCTGCGGGGCTGATGGTGGAGGCCCAGCC
>CATPCO010000599.1 GCA_955652925.1 uncultured Xanthobacteraceae bacterium
GCACTTGGCACGGATCGAAGTGCAGCCGATGAACATTCTGGGCGCGAAAGATCAGGTCGGGAAAGGGCAGCGCAAAGAGCTCACCCACCTGCGCGCGCGTCCAGTCATGGCGCACGGCTCCGAGACACTGCGCGAGTGATGTCACGCCAGTCAGATTATGCTCGGTGATGGGATTATGCATGCGCAGTGCTCTCGTGAAGCCTCCCGCCACGCTCGGGATCACGTGAAGGATCGTGAAAGATATCACAGCCGTGCTGATGGTGAGAGGGGCGGGGAGCGCGAGGAGAGGGCGAATGGCTCATGCCGTCGCCCATTTCAGCGCCCGCATGACATGTGAAGGCCACACGAACGGGGTCAAGATAACGATTGTAAACGGACCACCACTGCCTGAACACAGTCCGACACGAGTTCTCAGTTTAACTCGCCGGTGATGGGTGCTATATTTCTTACAAATCAACGATCGATACGGTGACCGTAATGGCAAAAGACACGGCCAAGCTCTCGGCCAAATTCCAGATATCTATCCCGAAAGCCATTCGCACCGCGCGGCGTTGGCAGGCAGGCCAAGTGTTCGCGTTCATTCCCAAGGGGGAAGGTATGTTGCTGGTTCCGGTGCCAACACTCGATGAACTATCGGGCTTGGCGCGCGGCGCGAAGAAGCAAGGGTACCGGGACCGGAACGACCGGGTCTGATGCGCCTCGTCGATACTTCCGTCTGGATCGAATGGCTGACCGCCTCGCCGCTCGGTATCAAGCTAGCCGCAGAGTTGCCGGACCGTGCGCAATGGTTGGTGCCTACCATCGTGCAACTCGAGCTGGCGAAATGGCTGGCGCGCGAGGTCGGCGGAGACCAGGCCGACCGGGTGATCGCATTCACTGAGACCTGTATTGTTGCTGATCTCGACACTCCTACTGCCTTATCGGCAGCTGAACTCTGCGGCAAACACAAGCTGGCGACAGCCGATGCCATAGTTTATGCGACCGCTCTGACCCGCGGTGCTGACCTGCTAACCTGCGATCGGCATTTTGAGCATTTGCCTCGTGTTCATTTCATCCCCAAGTCGCGCAACTGAGCGAGCAAGGTCGCTGTTGGCCAGCTCTTGAAGAGCTCACGCGGTTATCCATTTCAGTGCGCGTATTATGTCTTCTTCTCAAGCTCGAGCACCACCCGCCGGATCTGCGGTCCCATGTCCTCCTCGCGGAAACCAAGCTCGGCGCACATTAGCAGCATGGCCGCGTTTTCGGCCAGGACATCGCCATAGACGCGCCGCAGACCTTTTGCTTTGGCATGATCGATCATGCGCCGCATCAGGAGCCATCCGATACCATGGGCCTTGAGCCGGGAGCGCACCAGGACCGCGAATTCAGCGCTGGTTTCATCAAGCTCATCCCGCAAGCGCACGAGTCCGAGCATCATACCCGTGTGTTCATCGAGCGCGAGGAATACCATTTCGTGGCGGTAGTCGAGATGAGAGAGCTTATCTCGCTCCGCGGCGCTGAGCTCAGGAACACGCGCCCAAAATCGCAGCCGCAGATCCTCCGCGCTCACGTCCTGCAGGAAATCCGGGTATAGCGCCACGTCTTGCGGCCGCGCCGGACGGATCAGCACGCGCTCGCCGCCCCGTGTGGTCTCGTGCAATTCGCTCGGAAGGCTATGATTATCTGGCATGGATGCGACGATGACCCGGTTCATCACAACGGCGGCCTACGCCGCGACCGGCAGCCTCGGCTACGCCCTCATCTATCCGATCGCCGTTCCCGCGATCGCCTTCGTGCTCAGCCTGTTCCTGATGCCCGAAACCCGCAAGATGAGCATCTGGGCGCCGGAACCAGCCAAGGCGTAGGTCGGCAAGACGCAGGTGCGGGGTATTTCTGCCCCGCACATTTCGTCGCCGGTGAGCAAGTACCGCTGTGCGTAGCCGTTCTCGGCGCCGAGAGCGGCTACACCGTATCTGAAAACCAGAACATGAAGCTTGCCGCCATCGAGGGCATATGGAAGAGCGAGCCGGCGCCCGCGGGGTTCACCGTCGCAAGCCGTGTGAAGAACTCGCGCAATTCCTTGCAGCAATCTGCCCCGCGGCCGGTTGCGCCCAATTTTGGCCACGCAAGTAACCGGGGGCTAACCATTCACCCGATGTTTTGGCGGCCTCCCTCGTCACACCGAACCATTGTTGCCGCAATTGCCATGCTTTCTTTGCGCGCGTCGGGGGACGCACGTTGCCGCTGGACTTGCGCCAGAGGCGGCGTGGGGAGCGAGTGGGGACAGATTGGTTCAGTCGGGGATCCGCGCGATTCCGCTTGGAATCGCCGCGATGGTTTTGGGGTTCATCATTAAATCGGCAGGAACGCAGGCAGATCCGGCAGATCCCGGATCGTCCGGTCCGAGCGTTTCCGTTTTTGGGACAATTCACCCGGACATCTTCCGGCTGCGCGCGCCACTGGGATCAGGATTGGCCCTGGGCCGGCTGCAACTGGCAAGCCTTGAGCCGCAAATCGGATCCGATGCCCCGGTGATTGGCTCCGCAATGCTGACGGATGCGTCGCCTTGCCGCAATGCGCGATTCGAGGAGCGCTTCGCCGAGGCGGAAGATCGTCCCGATTCTTTCGACGGGCCCGTCGCCGCAGCCGACGGTTGTTCGTCCTTCGAGGAGAGATTCGCGTCGGCCATGCCGGTGCGTGCGATTGCATCCCGATCGCTATCGGATGGGGAAGTCCAGGAACTGCGCGCGGAACTGCCGAATACGCCGATTTTCACGGCCAGCATTCGTTCCGGACAAACGCGCAAGGAGGGCTCGCCGCCGCAGGACGACGGCCGCATCGCGATCTATGATATTTCGGCGCATACGGTGTACCTGCCGACCGGCCGCCGGCTTGAGGCGCATTCCGGCCTTGGCGAGGCCATGGACAATCCGCGCCACGTGCATGTGAGGATGCGGGGCGCAACGCCGCCGAACGTTTACAATCTCGCGATGCGCGAACATACGTTTCATGGGGTCCGCGCCATCCGCCTCAATCCGGTCGACGAGAGCCGGATGCACGGTCGCGGCGGCATCCTTGCCCACACCTACATGCTGGGCTCGAGCGGCCAGTCGAACGGATGCGTGGTGTTCAGCAACTATCCGGAGTTTCTGAATGCTTTCCAGAAGGGCGAAGTCACCCGAATGGTCGTGGTCGACCGGCTTGAAAGCCCGCCCGGCAAGCTTGCCGCGGGAGAGCTGCCGGAACGTGTGATAGCGATGTTGAAGGCGACCGACCGCAGCCGCCAGTACGCTGCCGCGGACGATCGTTGACGCTGCGCCAAAGCGCGTGATGGCTGCCTAAGCCCACATCTCGATAGTAAAAACCCGATCTTCAGTAAATCCGCGTCCCGTCGGCCGTGTCGAACAGATGGCAGTAGTCCGACGCAAACCGGAAGCACATTGCAGAGCCCGGTTGAATGCCCGTGGCAGGGCCGACCTTCGCAACCAGATCATGGCCACGGCCGTCGTCAAAGTGAACGAGGGTCGCGTCGCCCAGCGGCTCAGTCAGCTGGGTTATCCCCCTGAGCTCGGCGCCGTCGGCGATCAGAACATGTTCCGAGCGCACGCCAAGCACGACTTTGCGTCCGGCGAGCGCAGCCGGCACTGCCGTCGACAGCGGATGGTGGAGGCCGTCCGCGCGGAATAGCCGCGCGTTTCCGTTCGCCTCAACCGTGCCCTCGATAAAGTTCATGGTCGGCGTGCCGAAGAACCCGGCAACAAACCGGGTCGACGGCCGGTTGTAGATTTCGAGAGGGGTCCCAACCTGCTCGATACGACCCCTACTCATGACCACGATGCGGTCGGCCATGGTCATTGCCTCAGCCTGATCGTGCGTGACGTAAACGAACGTCGCACCGAGGCGCTTATGAAGACTCTTGAGCTCAGTGCGCATGTCAACCCGGAGCTTGGCATCCAAACTCGACAGCGGCTCGTCCATCAGAAAGACCGACGGATTGGTGACGATCGTGCGGGCGAGCGCGACACGTTGGCTCTCGCCGCCGGAGCATTGACGAGGCATCTTGTTGAGCAGCGTCTCAATGTGAACCGTGGCCGCGGCCGACGTCACACGCGCGACAATCTCGCTCTCGGGAAACTTTTTGACGCGCAACCCAAACGCAATATTCTCGAAGACCGTCATGTGCGGAAACAAGGCGAGATCCTGAAACACCATGCCGAGGCCGCGCTCGCCCGGTTCGAGATCGTTGACGACCATGTCGCCGATGATGATCTCGCCGGCGTCCGGCGTCTCGAGGCCCGAGATCATGTTTAATGTTGTGGTCTTGCCGCATCCCGAAGGCCCGACGATGATCACAAACTCGCCGTCGCGAATGCTTAGGCTGATGCGATCAACGGCGATGTAGCCGCCGAAGATCTTGACCAGATCCTTGATCGAAATCCGCGCCACGCCCTAACTCTCCGCGGCTAGCCGACGGTTCTGCGCCGACTAGTTTAAGCATGTTGCGCTGAGATCGAGCCGGCAGCGCCACCTCTCCCCGCAACCCGGGCTTGCCCGGGTTGCGCAGTATAGTGCGCAAGTCGGGCAAGCCCAACTTGCGATCGGCGGATTACGCTTCGCTCATCCGCCCTACGACGATTCAAGCTCCTTCACAATCGTCTCCACGATCTCGCGCGGGTGGGGCGAGATCGAGACGACGATGGCGCGCTCGCCGGGCTGTGGCTCTTCGAGCGCAGCAAACTGGCTCTCGAGCAACGAACGGGGCATGAAATGGCCGTCGCGCGCGGCAAGCCTGCGCGCAACCAGGTCGTGGCCGCCTTTGAGATAGACGAGGCGCACGTGCGGCCGGTCATCGACAAGAATGTTGCGATAAGCGCGCTTGAGCGCGGAGCAGGCGATGACGCCATGGCTGCCGGCCTTGCGCGTCGCGTCGATCCAGGCGGCAATGGCCTCAAGCCAGGGCCAGCGGTCCTCGTCGGTGAGCGGGATGCCGCTATGCATCTTTTCGATGTTGGATCGTGGATGAAACCAGTCGCCGTCTTCGTAGACCCAATGCATGCGATGAGCGAGCATCGCTGCAATGGTGCTCTTGCCGGAGCCGGAAACGCCCATCACCACCACGACGGAAGGAAGCATCTCCCGTTCATCATTTCATGCTGCATTGCGCCCGGCAAACGCGGCGCGGTCAACGAGCCATACCAGCCCACCGTCGGACGCCGCGCGAGCGGCGGGAAGATCTTCCCCCGCGAGCACCCGTGCCAGGATGTCGCGCTTGTCCTCGCCGCTCACCAGAAACAGCATCTCGCGCGTGGAGGCGAGCGCCGGAAACGTCAAGGTCACGCGCGGCACGAATGGCGCGAGGTGGGCCTTGTCCACGCCGACGACCCAGTGCTCTTTTTCTTCAAGCGCAGGCGCGCCCGGAAACAGCGAGGCAGTATGGCCGTCACTGCCGAGCCCCATCAGCACGAGATCAAACATCGGCCGCGCGCGATCGAGGCGATCGGCTCCATAGAAGCTTTTGAGCTCGGTTTCATAAAGTCGCGCCGCGGTCTGCGGGCTTGCGACGGTCGTCGCCATGGGATGGATGTTAGCGGCCGGAGCGTTGACGCGATCGAGAAACAATCGGCGCGCCATGCCCATGTTGCTCAAGCGATCATCGGGCGGCACAAAGCGATCATCGCCAATGAACCAATGCACGCGCTCCCACGGAACGCGGCTGCGATAGGGCTCCTGGGCAAGGAGACGATAGAGCCCTTCCGGGCTCGACCCTCCGGTAAGGGCTATGGCAGGGCGTTCCCCCCCTTGCACGATGCGCGCGAGCAGGCGCTCCGCCGCCGTCCTCGCAAGCGTATCGCTATCCGCAACAGCAATGATCTCGCGTTTGCCAGTCATCGCTGGCCTACCCGATCGGCCGCCACCTTCGGCCGTCGCGGGCGAGGAGCTCATCGGCCTCTTTCGGCCCCTCGCTGCCGGCCGGGTAGGTGGCAAGGCCCTGTGCGCCCGCGTGGCGCCACGCGTCGATGAACGGCTGCACCACGCTCCAGCCGGCCTCGATGCCGTCGGCGCGCTGGAACAGGATCGCGTCACCGATCATGCAGTCATAGATCAGCGTCTCATAACCGGTGCTCGGCGCAACCTGGAAATAATCCTCGTATTTGAATGTCATGCCCACGCCCGAAAGCGTAATTGTCGGTCCCGGGACCTTGGCATTGAACTGCAGGCTGATGCATTCGTCGGGCTGAATGCCGAGAATCAAGAAATTCTGCGCCAAACGATCAATCGGGGTCGCGCGGAACATGGCAAACGGCGCCTGCTTGAACTTGATCGCGACTTCAGTGTTTTGGGCGCGCAACGCCTTTCCCGTGCGCAGATAAAACGGCACGCCCGCCCAACGCCAGTTATCGATCATCAGCTTGAGCGCGACGTAAGTCTCCGTGGTGCTGTCGGGACGCACATCCTGAGCCTTGCGGTAATCGCTGACCGCGCGATTTGCGATGCTGCCCGCCGTATACTGCGCGCGCACGCCATTGCGCAGCGCCTCCGCCTCGTTCTCGACTTGTGTGGCGTCGAGCAGCTCCGCCTTTCCCGCCCGCACGGCGTTTGCCTCGAAACGCGCGGGCGGTTCCATGGCCACAAGTGACAGCAGCTGAAACAAATGGTTCGGCACCATGTCGCGCAGCGCGCCGGTCGAATCGTAGAACTTGCCGCGATGCTCGACCGTGAGCGCCTCCGTGACCGTGATCTGGACATGATCGATGTGATCGCGGTTCCAGATCGGCTCGAACAGGCCGTTGGCAAACCGCAGCACCAGAATGTTTTGCACCGTCTCCTTTCCGAGATAATGATCGATGCGGTAGATCTGATGCTCGTCGAGCACCTCGAGCAGCTGATGATTGAGCGTGCGTGCTGAGGCAAGATCGGTGCCGAACGGCTTCTCGATGATGATGCGCCGCCATGCTCCATTGCTCTCGCGCGCGAGGCCAGATTGCGCGAGCCGGATGCTGATGGGCGCAAAGGCGACGGGTGGCGTCGCAAGATAGAACAGCCGGTTGCCCTTGGTCCCTCGCGCTTGCTCGAGGCGCTCGAGCTCCTGGCGCAGCCGTTCATACGTTTTCGGGTCTTCGGCTTCGCCTTGAAAATAGCAAACGCAGGCGAAAAGCTTTGCCGCGACGGCGTCATCGATATCGCGTTTTGCAAACGCGCGCAGCCCCTTCTCCAGGTCCGCTCGAAAGCCCTCGTGCGAACGCGGGGTGCGTGCAACGCCGATGATGCAAAAGGCGTCCGGCAACAGGCCGTCCACCGCGAGATTATAGAGAGCGGGAATGAGCAGCCGCTGCGTGAGGTCGCCCGAGGCGCCGAAGATCACGAACGAGCACGGGTCTGCCGTCCGTGCCCTCCGCGCAACGCTCGCAGCAATGGCGGCCCCAGCCTCATTCATGACACGCTACCCCACCGCCGCGCGCACCGCGGCTTCGAGCGCGGCAAGGCCAGCATCCACATCGCCTTTGATGTGCACGCGCAGCGCGCGACGGCCGCGTTCGGTCAGCACGTCGAAGTCGCCGCGCGCCTGCGCAGCCTTCAC
>CATPCO010000600.1 GCA_955652925.1 uncultured Xanthobacteraceae bacterium
AGCCCGCGTTGAGCCACCGCCTCGGCGCGACGCGCCGCCCGCTGGCAGGCTCCGCGAAACTCGGGGTTTTCCCGGATTTCGCTTTCGCTCAATCCGGGCTACAAAAACTCATCTTTATGAGCAGACACATCGCGCAATTCGGCATGAAAGCACCCGAGCCGTCCGGGTTGGATGCACCGGCGTTCCACCGAAATCACGAACCAATCTGGTCGGTGCTGTCGCCTTTTTTGCAAGGAAGCAGCGCGCATGTGCTGGAATTGGGGAGCGGGACCGGGCAGCACGTGGCCGAGTTCGCGCGCCGGGCGCCACACCTCGTATGGTGGCCAAGCGATTGCGACGAAACATGTTTGAGAAGCATCGCGGCCTGGCGTGCGCATGCACAGCTGGCGAATCTAAAGCCACCCTTGCGCATCGATATCGAGCGTCCTGAGTGGGAATTGCGTCACACCGAGTGTGCCGAGTTTACAGCGATCGTGTGCATCAATGTCCTCCACATTGCTCCATGGCGGGTGTCGCAAGGTCTCATGGCCGGTGCGGCTCGGTATTTGAGCGCGGACGGCCGGCTGTTCGTCTACGGGCCGTTCATGCGCGACGGTCGGCACACGGCCACGAGCAACGCGGCATTCGATTTGAGCTTGCAACGGCAGAATCCCGAATGGGGCCTGCGCGATGTGGCCGATCTTGCCGCTCTCGCGAACCGCTGCAGACTTGAGCTTCTCGAGCTTACGCAGATGCCGGCCAACAATCTGGTCCTGACATTCGAGCGGCGTGCCGCGTAGTATCTCAGGGCGGAGCGTGATCTTGCGCCCGCTACGCAATCGGCCGCACGATCGGAAAATCGGCGAAGATCTTGTATTGCTGCGCACGCGGTTTGTTCCTGTCCGCATCGTTGACGTATTGGATCGAGCTCTTTCCCAGGAGGGCGCGCGGCAGGATCATCACACGGACAAACCGGCTTGGCCGATCAGACGCAGCTTGCGCGAATACAGGATCTGGACCGCTTTCATACCATGCACCTCCTGGTCCGTATGAGGTGGACGCGCCATGCGTGTCGACGCGAATTCCTCCTTCGAACAAGCAGCGGATGCCCGGACCCTGATGGCGGTGCAGATAGGCGCAGCTACCGGGTGGAAAGGCAACGCTGTCGCCGCGCAGAGCGAGGTCGCCATCCGGTATGGTTCGAAGCTCGGCCGAGAGCTTCTCGCGTGAGCTCACAGCCGCCCGTGCAGCAGGCGAAGTTAACTCGCACGTGAGCTCCCAGCGCCAGATGCTTACGCCTGAATTGCCCGCGCGGGCCACCACCTCGCACTCGCCGTGCCAGGTCTCGCCGTCGCTTAAACTGCGATCGCCAATGGTGAGCGCCCCGTGCACGACAAAGATCATGCGCGGCAATGGGGGCAGCGCAACGCTCGCGCCGTCCGGCAAAATGTCTTCCCAGAGCCGCAGGATGGGATAACCCATTGCGCTTTCCTTAGCATGGCGCCACCGCTATATCCGGCGCATATTGCCGGAGAAAAAGCATGTCGGATATGCGGTTGATTGTGGCCGGCGCCGGCGGGCGAATGGGGCGCACGCTGATCCATGCGATCGCCGCCAGCAAGGGAGTCACGCTGGCCGCCGCGGTCGAAGCAGGCGGCTCGGCAGTGATCGGGCGCGATGCAGGCGAGCTTGCAGGGCTCGGCAAGAACGGTGTTACGGTCGCCAGCGAGATCGAGCCGCTGCTCGCCGGCGCCGACGGTCTCCTCGACTTCACGGTGCCCGCCGCGACGGTGGCGTTTGCGGAGCACACGGGCCGAGCGGGTATGGTGCATGTCATCGGCACCACGGGCCTCTCCGGCGAGAATGAAAACCTGATCGCGCAGGCGGCCAAGCGCGCAGTCATCGTCAAATCCGGCAATATGAGCATGGGCGTCAATCTGCTTGCTGCGCTCGTCGAGCGTGTGGCGCAGACGCTCGATGAGGAGTTCGACGTCGAGATTCTCGAAATGCACCACAACAAGAAGGTTGACGCCCCTTCGGGTACCGCCTTGATGCTCGGACGCGCGGCGGCGCAAGGGCGCGGTATCGATCTTGCCCAGCATTGCGTGCGCGCTCGCGACGGCCATACCGGCATACGCTGTCCAGGCGACATCGGTTTTGCCGCGCTGCGCGGCGGGTCGGTCGTGGGCGATCACACGGTGATTTTCGCCGGCCCGGCTGAACGCCTCGAGCTTGCCCACAAGGCGGAAGACCGCATGATCTTTGCTCGCGGCGCCATTCGTGCGGCGCTGTGGGCACGCGGGCAGAAGCCGGGGCTTTACTCAATGGCGCATGTGCTGGGACTTGCGTGACTAAGTATTAGGCGTCATTGCCGGGCTTGACCCGGCAATCCATCTTCTTCGCAAGAATTTGGCGAAGATGATGGACCCGCGGGTCAAGCCCGCGGGTGACGCGGTCAGCATAAGGAGCGAATTTAATGACGGATCGACTGCTGGTCCTGGTGCGTCACGGGGAGAGCGAATGGAATCTGAAAAATCTTTTCACCGGCTGGAAAGACGTTGACCTCACGCAAAACGGCATCGCCGAGGCGCGTGCGGCCGGCCGCAAGCTCAAGGCACAGGGGATCTCCTTCGACATCGCTTTTACGTCTGCCCTGATCCGCGCGCAGCGCTCACTCGATCTGATGCTCGAGGAGATGGGACTGACGAAGATCCCGGTTTTGCGCGATCAGGCGCTCAACGAGCGGGACTACGGCGACCTCTCCGGCCTCAACAAGGACGACGCTCGTGCGAAATGGGGAGCGGAGCAGGTTCACCTCTGGCGCCGGTCCTACGACGTGGCGCCGCCTGGAGGCGAGAGCCTCAAAGACACCGCAGCGCGCGTGCTGCCCTATTACATCCAGGAAATCCTGCCCGCGGTGCTGCGGGGCAAGCGTGTCCTTGTCTCCGCCCACGGCAACTCGCTGCGCGCGCTTGTGATGGTGCTCGAGCGGCTCTCGGGCGCCGATATCGTCAAGCGCGAGATTGCGACCGGCGTCCCGCTGATCTATCGGCTTAATGCGGATTCCACCGTCGCCGACAAGGTTGATGTCGCGGCGTGAGCATCGCGGCGCGCGCTCGTCGCGGGTTTCGCTGGGACGGGCGCATCCGGGCTACAAATTGGCTGCTACTGGAAAACCGTGCGGGTTGGGCCGCGCTTTGCCTCGCCGAGCGCGGCGGCGAGCGCGTGCGCGAAACTTTCCTTCTCCTGCGGTCCGAGGAAACCTGCAATCGCCAGTCTGCGTCCGTGCGATACGACAAATAGCCGCTCAATTCCGAACTCGGCATGCACCACCCGGTCAAGCCGCACCCAGAGCGGATTGAGCGTCCACTGGCGCATGCTGCCGTAATGACTGATCTGCCGAACCGTGAGCTCCGAAGGAGTAACCGTCACCTCCTCGTACGCTCTCGCTCGCCGATAGCTCACCCGAAAGGCCCAGTAGATGAGCAGGACGTCGAGCCCGCAGAAGCCAAACACGGGCCACGCCCCGGCGATGAGAAAGAACATTCCGGTGGTGAAGCTGACCCCGCCCAGGATCAGCATGAAGCACAGAAAGCCCCGCTGACTGAGCGAACGCTGCGGCGTGAGCACCGCCGAGAAGATGGCGAGATCCCCCTTGGCATCGTTGTCGCAGGACATGTGGTTCACTATACGCAATCCATGGCTCGCAAAACAGATCGCACAAAACCTGGCAAAGCGGGACCCAAGGCCTCGCGACAGCCCTCGCGGCGCGTCGCCCAGCGCCTGCGGGCGGCTCGGAAAGCGGCTGCGGTCAAGCCAGTCGGCAAGCGCATCGCCGCGGATCGAAAGGCCGCCGCCGGCGCGCTGGCGCAATGGACAACAGCGGAAATAGAGGAAGCGTTCCGGCGCTTCGCGGCCCGCACCCCGGTGCCCAAAGGCGAGCTTCAACACGTCAATCCTTTTACCCTTCTTGTTGCCGTGGTCCTGTCCGCGCAGGCGACTGATGCCGGCGTGAACAAGGCGACGCCAGCCCTGTTTGCAGTCGCCGACACCCCTGAAAAGATGCTGGCGCTCGGTGAAGAGCGCCTGCAAGGCATGATCAAGACGATCGGCCTGTTCCGCACCAAGGCAAAGAACGTCATCGCCTTGTCCAGGAAGCTCGTCGAGGAGCACGGCGGAGCGGTTCCGCGCACCCGTGAAGCGCTTGAAGCATTGCCCGGCGTCGGCCGCAAAACGGCCAATGTGGTTCTCAATGTCGCCTTTGGCGAGCCGACGATTGCGGTCGACACGCACATCTTCCGGGTCGGAAACCGTACCGGGCTGGCCGTCGGCAAGACGCCGTTCGAAGTCGAAAGCAAGCTCGAGCAAGCGGTGCCGGCCAAATACAAGCGTCATGCACACCACTGGCTTATTCTGCACGGGCGCTATGTCTGTCTGGCGCGGCGGCCGCTTTGCGAACAGTGCCTGATCGCCGATCTCTGCAAGTGGCCGGGCAAGACCGTCCAGGGCTAGGGGCCCACGATCCGCCACCCTTGCGACACGATTGGGTTAGTAAGCTTGTCCCGGATGCGGTGCAGCGCGGGAGCGGTGCACTGATAATCCGGGACCGCCACAGTTCGTGACGATCCCGGGTCAGCAGCGCAGCATTGCATGCTGCGCTGCGCCCGGGAAACAGGGGAATCGAGAAATGCACTCGAATAGGCGAAAGCTCGCCTTCGCGGCAGCCATCGGGGTCGTCATTATTGCCGGTGCAGCCTGGGGGATCGTCAGGATCGGGCTCGGCGGCACGGCGGCACCTCGGCCCACGCTTGCCAGCATGCCGCCGCTCGCGCCGGTCACACGCAGTTCGGTCATCGTGACGCCGGTCGGCATTGCGCTGAGCGCGATCAAGGATGCATTGGAGACCGCGGCGCCGCATGATCTTTCAGACAAGCTCGACCTTCAAATACCATTTCTTGCTGATGCCGATGTCAGCTGGTCGGTATCGCGCGGCCCATTGACGGTCACAGCCCAGGCGGACGGGCTCGCCATCTCGACGGCGCTCAGCGGTGCCATTCGCGCCGCTGCGCCAGCGCCGGGTTCCGGGGGCGACCCGAGGTCCCGCGATCTGTCCGGATTGCTCGGCAACATATTGGGTCAGTTGGGGGAGAGACAAAGTCAGTCGGGGTTCGCGCGCGATTCGGCAGGCGATATCCGCGGGAGCGCAACCCTCATCGCGCATCCGGTTCTGCTGCCGCAGTGGCGGCTCGAGCCCAATCTCACATCCGAAGTGCGGATCGCGGATGCGTCGCTCTCTATAATGGGTGTGCGGCTTAGGGTGCCCGAGGCGGTCAAGCCGCTGCTCGATCGCGCCATGGACCGGCAGGTATCGTCATTGCAGGCGCGGCTGCGCGATGATCCATTCCTCGAGCTCGCGGCACAGCAGGAGTGGGCCAAGATGTGCCGTTCGATTCCACTGGGCACTGCCGCGCCGGACATGCCAAATCTCTGGCTTGAGGTTCGGCCCACGCGCGCCTTCGCGGCTCAACCCGCTCTCAATCAAAACGCGGTGTTGCTCACCATTGGCGTGCAGGCGGATACCCGGATCGTACCGAATGAGACCAAGCCGGATTGTCCGTTCCCGGCACAACTGGAAATCGTACCGCAGATGGAGCAAGGCCGCCTCGGCATTGCCGTGCCGATCGATATTCCATTTACCGAGGTGAGCCGGCTCATCGAGACGAGACTGAAAGGCAAGACTTTCCCCGAGGACAAGAGCGGGGCGTTCAGCGCAACAATAAAGAGCGTCAATTTTGCCGCGTCCGGCGATCGGCTGCTCGTTTCCATCGGCATGCGAGCGAACGAGAGCAAGACCTGGTTCGGATTCGGCGCCGACGCGATCGTCCATGTGTGGGGCCGGCCGGTGCTCGATCGCGCGCGGCAAATGCTGCGGCTCAACGACGTTGCGCTTGATGTCGAGTCACAGGCCGCGTTTGGATTGCTCGGAACCGCGGCGCGCGCGGCCATACCCTCGCTGGAAAGGGCGCTGGCCGACAATGCGTTTGTCGATCTCGTCCCCGTCGCAGAGAACGCGCGCAGGAACCTGGAAGCCGCTGTTGCCGATTTCCGTAAACGCAGCGACAGCATTGTGGTCGATGCGCAAGTGACCGATCTGCGGTTTGTCGATGTGCAATTCGACGCAAAGACCCTGCGGGTGATTGCCGAGGCCGACGGGACCGTGCGGGCTTCGGTCACCAGCCTCCTGCCGATGGACCGGCAGTAACCATGACTCGTTTGTGAATATGCACCATGAGCGCCATGGCGAAGAGCGGAGTGGCGAGATTGACA
>CATPCO010000601.1 GCA_955652925.1 uncultured Xanthobacteraceae bacterium
ACCGCAGCCGCCGCCATCCGGGCCCCAAGTTCCGCGCTCACAATGAGATTGCGAAGGGCCGGGTGACCGGCCCTTCGCTCGAGAAGCTATGCAAATGAGGAATGCTGAACTCCCAGATCACTTGAAGGCGCTGGTGCAGAGCACTGGCGCAACATGTGAAATCGCCGTCATGCAAAAACCGCATGCGGCGACCTCAAGGCGTCACAGCGGGGCTCTCGGCGAATCGGGAGCGGCGCGCTAAACATTGGGTCCCATGGCGCGGTACATCTTTATCACCGGCGGCGTGGTCTCCTCACTGGGCAAGGGTTTGGCATCGGCAGCTTTGGGCGCCCTGTTGCAGGCGCGCGGCTACCGGGTCCGGCTGCGCAAGCTCGACCCCTATCTCAATGTCGATCCCGGAACCATGTCGCCCTACCAGCATGGCGAGGTCTTCGTCACCGATGACGGGGCGGAGACCGATCTCGACCTGGGGCACTACGAGCGCTTCACCGGCCGCCCCGCCACCCGCCATGACAACATTACGACCGGGCGTATCTACCAGGAAATTCTCGCCAAGGAGCGCCGTGGCGACTATCTGGGCGCCACCATCCAGGTCGTGCCTCACGTCACCAATGCCATCAAGGATTTCATCCGCGAGGGCAACGAGAACTACGATTTTGTGCTGTGCGAGATCGGCGGCACCGTCGGCGACATCGAGGGGCTGCCGTTCTTCGAAGCAATCCGTCAACTCGGCAACGATCTGCCGCGGCATCACGCGATCTACATCCATCTCACCCTGCTGCCGTTCGTCGCTGGCGCGGGAGAGCTCAAAACCAAGCCGACCCAGCACTCGGTCAAGGAATTGCGCTCCATTGGCATCGGGCCCGATATCCTCCTTTGCCGCACGGACAGGCCCATTCCGAGGGAGGAGAGGCGCAAGCTCGGGCTGTTCTGTAACGTCCGTGAGAGCGCGGTGATCGAGGCGCGTGACGTCGACAACATCTATGCCGTGCCCGAGGCCTACCATGCGGCCGGGCTTGATCGCGAGGTGCTTGCCGCATTCGGCATGCCTCCCCAAAGCGAGCCTGATCTTGCGCGCTGGCAGCTCATCAACGAGCGCATCCGCAATCCCGAAGGCGATGTAACGATCGCGATTGTAGGCAAATATACCGGGCTCAAGGACGCCTATAAGTCGCTCATCGAAGCGCTGTCCCATGGCGGCATCGCCAACAAGGTCAGGGTCAACCTCGATTGGATCGAATCCGAAGTGTTCGAACGCGAGGACCCCGCGCCTTTCCTCGAACACGTGGATGGAATTCTCGTGCCCGGCGGGTTCGGCCAACGCGGCAGCGAAGGCAAGATCAGAGCCGTGCAGTTCGCGCGCGAGCGGCAGGTCCCGTATTTCGGCATTTGTTTTGGGATGCAAATGGCCGTCATCGAGGCGGCGCGCAATCTATGCGGGATCGAGGACGCAAACTCGACCGAGTTCGGCGCGACCCGCGAGCCCGTGGTCGGTCTGATGACCGAATGGATGAAAGGCAACGAACTCCAGCTGCGCGGGACGAGCGGCGATCTTGGCGGCACCATGCGGCTTGGCACCTACCCGGCGGTGCTACAGCGCGGCAGCCGGGCGAGCGAGATTTATGGCGCGACCGACATTTCCGAGCGCCATCGGCACCGTTATGAGGTCAATACCCGTTACAAGGACCGGCTGGAGCAACATGGCATGCGTTTTTCCGGCATGTCCCCCGACGGGCTCTTGCCCGAAATGGTCGAATATGAGGGCCATCCCTGGTTCGTCGGGGTGCAGTTTCACCCCGAGCTCAAATCACGGCCGTTCGCGCCCCACCCACTGTTTGCTTCGTTTGTCGGCGCCGCGGTCGACCAGAGCCGTCTGGTGTAAACCGGCTGTTGCGTTTCCGCGTGCCGGCATTAACGTCGACCCCCCATCCATCTCCTGCGAGGCAAGCAATGATCTACGAATTGCGCATCTATCACTGCGTGACCGGCCGGCTGCCGGCGCTCCTCAAGCGGTTTGAGACCACAACGCTTGAGCTGTGGAAGCGCCATGGCATCAGACAGGCGGGGTTCTGGACCGTTCTCGTCGGCGACGGCGGCAATCAAGACCTGCACTACCTGCTGGCATGGGAATCGCTCGCGGAACGGGAGAAAAAGTGGGCCGCGTTCGGAAGCGATCCCGAATGGCTCTCCAAGCGCGCGGAGAGCGAGCGTGATGGTCCCATCGTCGCTTCGATCAAGAACATGTTTCTCCAGCCGACCAGTTTCTCGGCAGTGCAGTGACCGTCGAGCCGGGTCCCAAGCCTATTGTCGAGATCGGAACGGCACGCTTCGGCAACACTCTGCCGCTTGCGTTGATCGCTGGGCCATGTGCCCTCGAAAGCCGCGATCACGCGCTCGAAATGGCGGGCGCGCTCAAGGACATCTGCGCAAGGTTGGCAATTGCATTCGTCTACAAGACCTCCTTCGACAAGGCCAATCGTACCAGCGGCAGCAGCAAGCGAGGGATCGGGCTCAAGGGAGCGCTGCCGATCTTTGCCGAACTGCGTGAAAAGCTTGACATCCCCGTTCTCACCGACGTGCATGAGACGCAGCAATGCGGGCCCGTCTCCGAGGCGGTCGATGTGCTGCAGATCCCGGCGTTTCTCTGCCGGCAAACCGATCTCATCATCGCTGCCGCGAAAACGGGGCGGGCGATCAACGTGAAGAAGGGGCAGTTTTTGGCGCCCTGGGACATGGCAAACGTGGTTGCAAAGGTCACGGCCGCCGGCAATACGAATGTGCTGGTCACGGAACGGGGAGCGTCGTTCGGCTACAACACGCTCGTTTCAGACATGCGGGCGCTGCCGATCCTCGCGGATGCGACCGGAGCGCCGGTCATCTTTGATGCTACCCACTCGGTGCAACAGCCAGGCGGGCAGGGCACGTCGTCGGGTGGGCAGCGGCAATTTGTGGGCGTGCTGGCGCGCGCGGCGGTAGCCGTCGGAGTGGCCGGGGTCTTTATTGAAACCCATCAGGATCCTGATAAGGCACCTTCTGACGGGCCGAATATGATCGCGCTCAAGGATCTCGAGGCCCTGTTGCGCCGGCTCATCGAATTCGACCGGCTCGCGAAACATTAAGATCGGCTTTGCCCCTGCGGGAGCCGAGGCCTTTTCATGGGAGCCGCCGTTGTCATGACGGTTGGCTTGGTTTGCTCGCGGCCGCTCCGTCACCGCGCTCGCGCCGATCATCCCCGTCCGCGGTAGGACGCCACACCCTGGTCCGGCAGCCACACGCCCGCGGGCAGCTTGCCGTATTGCCAGAAGACATCAATGGGCATGCCGCCACGCGGATACCAGTAGCCGCCGATCCGCAGGAACCGAGGCCTAAGGAAAGCTGTCAGCCTCTTTCCGATGCCGACCGTGCAATCTTCATGAAAGCCGCCGACGTTTCGGAAGCTCGCGAGATAAAGCTTCAGCGACTTTGATTCAACAAGCCATTTCCCCGGCACATAGTCGATAACGAAATGCGCGAAATCAGGCTGCCCGGTAATGGGACAGAGCGTCGTGAACTCCGGCGCGGCGAAGCGTGCAACATAGGGCGTGTCGGGATGCGGATTTGGCACCCGTACGAGCGCGGCCGCTTCCGGAGATGGAGCGGCACGCGTAGGTCTTCGAAGGTGCTGCAATGGACGTGCGCGCGCAGGCATGAGACAGGTTCGAAATTGCAATAGGAGCTCAGGGACCCTCGTCAAAGCGAGCCCAGGAGCAGGTTTAAGTTACATGAGTAACCTAATGGCAAGCGTGGGCAAAAGCATTAGAGTTGCTCAAGCGGCGGATTGGTCCCGCTCCCGCGCGCTGATTGCATGGTCTTGCGAACGCGTCCGGATCGCCTACAAGCACGGCACCCCCACCCTAACCCTCCCCCGCGAGCGGGGGAGGGAAGGGTGGGGGACCCCGCGAGGAACCATGGCCGCAATCGTCGATATCATCGGGCGTGAAATTCTCGACAGCCGTGGCAATCCAACCATCGAGGTCGACGTCGTGCTCGAAAATGGCGCAAGAGGGCGCGCTGCCGTCCCGTCCGGCGCCTCGACGGGAACACACGAAGCGGTTGAGTTGCGCGATGGCGGAAACCGTTACCTCGGTAAGGGGGTCCGCAACGCGGTGGACGCAGTCAACGGCGAGATTTTCGACGCGATTGGCGGAATGGATGCCGAGGCGCAGGTTAAAATCGACGAGACGCTGGTTGCACTTGATGGCACTCCGAACAAAGCCCGCCTGGGCGCCAATGCCATTCTTGGCGTTTCGCTCGCGGCGGCCAAAGCCGCCGCAGCCACCGCGCAAGCGCCTCTCTATCGCTACGTCGGCGGACCCGCGGCCCGGCTTTTGCCGGTACCCATGATGAACATTCTCAATGGAGGAGTGCACGCCGACAACCCGATCGATTTCCAGGAATTCATGATCATGCCGGTCGGAGCACCATCGTTTGCCGAGGCGCTGCGCATCGGGTCCGAAATTTTCCACACGCTGCGCGCGGCGCTCAAGCAAGCCGGGCACAATACCAATGTCGGAGACGAAGGCGGCTTCGCCCCCAATCTTCCTTCCGCCGATGCCGCCCTCGATTTCCTGATCTCAGCGGTGGGCAAAGCCGGCTATGACTGCGGCAGCGAGGTCGTGCTGGCACTCGATTGCGCGGCGAGCGAGTTTTTTCGTGATGGCGCTTATCACTACGAAGGCGAAGGCAAGACGCGGAGAAGAGAGCAGCAGGTCGAATATCTGGCCGATCTCGTGTCGCGCTATCCTATCGTCTCGGTCGAGGACGCAATGGCGGAAGACGACATGGAGGGCTGGAGAATGTTGACGCACGCCATCGGCTCGAAGTATCAAATCGTCGGCGATGACGTATTCGTCACAAATGTTGCAAGATTGTCGGCAGGCATCAGGAATTGCATTGCCAATTCCATCCTGATCAAGGTCAACCAGATCGGAACACTGACCGAGACGCTTGCCGCCGTCGAGATGGCGCACAAAGCCGCCTACACTGCGGTGATGTCGCACCGTTCCGGGGAGACCGAGGACTCCACCATTGCCGATCTGGCGGTCGCCACCGGTTGCGGGCAGATCAAGACCGGCTCGCTTGCACGCTCCGACCGCACCGCCAAGTACAATCAACTGCTGCGGATCGAGGAGGAGCTTGGAGCGCAGGCGCGATATGCGGGCCGTTCCGTGCTCAAAGCGCAAGGTGCGCAGAGGTGATTCGATCGGAGCGCACGCGTCGTTAAAGTTGCCTTAAGCTCGCGGCGCCATCTTCGGGCCATGGTCACACGCCGCCGACTCCGCACCGTCACGAATGCGCTTGCGCTCTATACCATTGCCGCGCTTCTGATCGGCTATTTCGGGGTAAATGCCTATACCGGCAATCACGGCCTGCGTGCCCGGCAAGACCTCGACCAGGAAATTGCGCAGCTCACCGATGAGCTCGCCCGCCTCAAAGCCGAGCGCGCGGCCTGGCAGCGCAAAGTCTCCTTCCTCAAGCCTGAGAGCATTGATCGGGATATGCTGGATGAGCGCGCTCGCACGCTGCTGCAATACGCAGATCCGCGCGATCTCATTCTCCAGCTCCCGGCGCGCTGATATGTCCAGCAATTGACCGGGCGCATTGGCGAAGCCCGGTCCGGCTGCCTATCTCCCGGCGGATGCGACCCTGTTGCCTTTCGCTGCGAGATGATTTCGACTATTGCAATGGTCGTCTCACCGAAGCTCGTTCGCGAGGAAAAAATGGCCGTTGCCAGCAACAAACCAGCGGCTGAACCTGCCTCCGCGCGAAGGACGGCAGATCAGGCGGCACCTGATTTCAACCCGGAGCAGGAGCTGCGGGCCTATCGGCAAATGCTGCTCATCCGACGTTTCGAGGAGAAAGCCGGACAGCTCTATGGCATGGGACTGATCGGGGGTTTTTGCCACCTCTATATCGGTCAGGAGGCGGTCGTCATTGGAATGCAAATGGCGATCAAGAGCGGCGACGAGGTCATCACTGGCTATCGCGACCACGGTCACATGCTCGCCTGCGGCATGGATCCCAAGGGGGTCATGGCGGAACTCACCGGCCGCCGCCACGGCTATTCCAAGGGCAAGGGCGGCTCCATGCACATGTTCTCCGTCGAGAAAGGCTTCTACGGCGGCCACGGCATCGTGGCAGCGCCCGTGCCGTTGGGAACGGGCCTCGCATTTGCCAATCGCTATCGCGGCAACGACAACGTCTCGCTCACATATCTGGGCGATGGCGCGGTCAATCAGGGGCAGGTGTATGAGAGCTTCAACATGGCCAAGCTCTGGAAGCTGCCAGTCGTCTATATCATCGAAAACAATCAGTACGGGATGGGGACCTCCGTTGTGCGTGCCTCAGCCACCACGGATCTCTACAAGCGCGGAGCATCCTTCGACATCCCGGGTGAGCGGGTCGACGGCATGGATGTGCGCGCGGTCAAAGCTGCCGGCGACAAGGCGGTAGAGTGGTGCCGAAGCGGGAAGGGGCCCATGATCCTCGAAATGCTCACCTATCGTTACCGAGGTCATTCCATGTCCGATCCCGCGAAATACCGCAGCAAGGAGGAGGTCGATAAAATGCGCACCGAGCACGACCCGATCGAGCAGGTGCGCAGCCGCGCGCTTAAGAAGGGCTTTGCGAACGAAGACAGATTGAAAAAGCTCGATGCCGAAGTGCGCGCAATCATCAACGAAGCGGCCGAGTTCGCCACCAACGATGCGGAGCCGGATCCCTCCGATCTGTTCACGGACATCTACAAGTAACGCATTTCTGTACGGGGACGACGCGAAAACTTCACATGCCTATTCAAGTGCTCATGCCTGCGCTGTCGCCTACGATGGAAAAGGGCAATCTTGCCAAATGGCTCAAGAAGGAGGGAGAGGCCGTCAAATCCGGTGACGTGATCGCCGAGATCGAAACCGACAAGGCCACCATGGAGGTCGAAGCCGTCGACGAGGGCACCTTGGGAAAAATCCTCGTGCCGGAAGGCACCAATGATGTGGCCGTCAACACCCCGATTGCCATGATCCTGGCGGAAGGCGAGGACGCTGCCTCGCTCAAGGATGGGGCGGCGCCGGCCCGGGCGCAGAAAGCCGCGGAATCGGCGCCTGCGGCAACAAACCAGAAAGCCGCACCGCAAGCCGCTCGCGCTCCTACTCCACCCAAACCAACAGGCGCGGCCTCTTCTGCCGCGGCGGCACCGGCGGAGCCCGATGTCCCCGCGGGGACGGAACTGGTGACCATGACCGTGCGCGAAGCGCTGCGCGATGCCATGGCGGAGGAGATGCGGCGCGACAAGGATGTCTTTGTGATGGGAGAGGAGGTGGCCGAGTATCAAGGCGCCTACAAGGTGACGCAAGGCTTGTTGCAGGAATTCGGGGCCATGCGGGTAATCGATACGCCGATCACCGAGCACGCTTTTGCGGGCCTCGGCGTCGGCGCGGCGTTTGCTGGCCTTAAGCCGATCGTCGAGTTCATGACCTTCAACTTTGCGATGCAGGCCATGGACCAGCTCATCAATTCGGCGGCCAAGACGCGCTACATGTCCGGCGGCCAGATGACCGTCTCCATTGTATTGCGCGGGCCTAATGGACCGGCCGCACGCGTGGCTGCGCAGCACAGTCAGGATTATTCCTCGTGGTACTCACATATTCCGGGGCTCAAAGTCATTGCTCCCTACAGCGCCGCCGATGCCAAAGGACTGCTCAAATCTGCCATCCGGGATCCCAATCCAGTCATCTTTCTCGAGAACGAAATCCTGTACGGGCAGAGCTTTGCGGTTCCCAAGCTCGACGACTACGTCGTGCCGATCGGCAAGGCTAAGATCGCCCGGCCGGGCACTGATGTAACCATCGTATCGTGGTCGATGGGCATGACTTACGCACTCAAGGCAGCCGAGGAGCTCGCGAAGGAGCAGATAGAGGCCGAGGTCATCGATCTGCGCACGCTTAAGCCAATGGACATCGAAACCGTCATCGAGTCGGTGAAGAAGACCGGCCGCATTGTCACGGTCGAAGAGGGGTGGCGCCAATCCGGCGTAGGCGCTGAGATTGCAGCGAGCATCAATGAACAGGCCTTTGACTGGCTCGATGCACCGGTTACGCGCGTCACCGGAAAGGACGTGCCGATGCCCTATGCGGCAAACCTGGAAAAACTTGCTCTACCTTCAGTTGCCGAAGTGGTCGAAGCCGCAAAAGCGGTTTCCTATCGCTAACGCAGCCGCAAACCCAATCTTCGCCGCCGTCCAGCGAGGAGCTCATGCCGACATTCGATCCGCTCAACGTTCCGCCCAGCGCGCTGGAGCACGGCGGGGTAGAGGTGCTGCGCGCAGCCATCGTTGAGGGTGGGCTGCACGTCTCGCTGCGGCGCGCATTCGACGACCCACAAGCCTGGGGCATGCTGATTGCCGATGTTGCGCGCCACGCGGCGCGTATTTTTGCAAAGGAGACAAAGCTCACCGAAGAGGACGCGCTCGAGCGGATCCGTTCGATGTTCGACGCAGAGATGGATGCGCCGACCGATCCCGGATCCACCAGCGCGATCAGCTAACGAGCCGGGTGTCTGATGGCGGTGAACATTCTCATGCCGGCGCTGTCGCCCACCATGGAAAAGGGCAACCTCGCAAAATGGCTCAAGCAGGAGGGCGAGAAGGTCAAACCAGGCGACGTGATCGCGGAGATCGAAACCGACAAAGCGACCATGGAATACGAGGCGATCGATGAGGGCACGCTCGCAAAGATCGTCGTTCCCGAAGGCACGCAGGACGTGCCGATCAATGCGCTCATTGCCGTGCTCGCGGAAGAAGGGGAGGATGTAGGCGCCGCGGCGGCCGCGGCCGGGAAGGCAGGAACCTCGAAACCAGCGGCGTCGGCAAAGCAAGTGCCAGCCCAGCCAAGCGCGCAACGAACGCCAAGCCAGCCGGCACAAACAATTGGCGCAGCCCAACAACAGAGCCCGGCGCGAGTTCCCCAACCTGCTGCTCCCCAGCGCAAGGAGGACGCCGGAGCGGAACGTGGCGTCCAGGCCCATCGAATCTTTTCCTCGCCACTTGCTCGGCGTCTCGCCAAGCAAGCCGGCATCGACCTTGCGCGCATTCAAGGCTCAGGGCCGCACGGGCGCATCATTGCACGCGACATCGCAGCCGCAAAGGAGGGCAGGGGGCTCGTGACCGCGGCTCCGGCTGCCGCGCCAGCGGCCGCTGCGCCTTTCCCGATTGCGGTTACCGCACCCTCAGACGACAAGATCCGCGCACTGTTCGAGCCGGGAAGCTACGACGTCGTTCCCCACGACAACATTCGCAGGGTGATCGCACGTCGCCTGGTCGAAGCCAAGCTCACCATCCCGCATTTCTATCTCACGCTTGAGTGCAACATCGGAAAGCTTCTCTCCGCGCGCGAGGAGATCAACGCCGCCGCTCCGAAGGACAAGGAAGGCAGGCCCGTCTACAAGATCTCGGTGAACGATTTCGTCATCAAGGCGCTCGCGCTCGCGCTCCAGCGCGTGCCTGACGCGAACGTCACCTGGACCGAGGGCGCGATGCTCAGGCACAAGCACTCCGATATCGGCGTTGCGGTGTCGATCCCCGGCGGTTTGATTACGCCCGTTGTTCGCCATGCCGAGACAAAGCCGCTTTCCATCATATCGAACGAGATGAAGGACTTTGCCGCCCGCGCGCGCGTGCGAAGGCTCAAGCCAGAGGAATATCAGGGCGGTACCAGCGCGGTCTCCAATCTCGGCATGTATGGCATCAAGGAGTTTGCCGCCGTGATCAATCCGCCGCATGCAACCATCCTGGCGGTGGGGGCGGGGGAGGAGCGCCCTGTCGTTCGGGATGGCAAGATTGAAGCACAATGGATGATGTCAACGACACTATCGACCGATCATCGCGCCGTTGACGGTGCGCTCGGTGCGCAACTGCTCGGTGCCTGCAAGGCGCTCATCGAAAATCCCGTGCTGATGGTGGTTTGAGCACTGAGAACTCATATATCTTTGGTCGAGAGGTTGCGATGCCCGAGCCGACTCATGCCGTGCTTCCTATCCTGCGGCGGATACAGGGTGATGTCGCGCCGGCCCGGCGAGAACTCGGGCGTAAGATCGACAAGAACTCGGAAACACTCGCGCACCATACCGAAAGATTGGACTCGATCGAGGGGTATCTTACTTACGAACTCGGACTGAGCACGCGCGCCAGGGCTGACATTCAGGCCATTCAAGCAGAGATGAAAACCATGAAAAAGCGTCTTACAGCCCTGGAGCGCTCCTCACCTAAACGTCGGCCGAGCCGTAAATAATTCTCTTAAAATGCCCGACACGAGCTTCGACATCATCATCATCGGCTCGGGTCCGGGCGGCTATGTCACGGCCATCCGTGCGGCGCAGCTCGGTTTCAAGACCGCCATTGTCGAACGCGAATACCTCGGCGGCATCTGTCTCAACTGGGGCTGCATTCCAACCAAGGCGCTGCTGCGCTCGGCGGAAATCCTGCACTACCTCCAGCATGCGAAGGATTACGGCCTCTCCGCCGAGAAAGTCACGTACGATCCCGCAGCCGTCGTCAAACGCTCGCGCGGCGTCGCAAAACGTCTGAGCGACGGTGTCGCCTTTCTCATGAGAAAAAACAAGGTTGCCGTGATCTGGGGGGAGGCGGCGATCGATGCGCCCGGCAAGATCACGGTCAAGGCTGGCAAGAGTGAGGGGCCAAAAGGCGCGCTCGGTCCCGGCAAGTACCAGGCCCAGCACATCATCATCGCAACGGGGGCGCGTCCGCGCGTGCTTGCCGGCAGCGAGCCCGATCAGAAGCTGGTGTGGAC
>CATPCO010000602.1 GCA_955652925.1 uncultured Xanthobacteraceae bacterium
CTCGACGTCATTCCGGGGCGCAGGCAAGTCGGCCCTGCCGACTTGCCTGCGCACCCGGAATCCATAACCCCAGGGCGATGATGTCACGGCCCCGTCTCACCACACGGCCTGTGGTTATGGATTCCGGGCTCCGCTCGCTACGCTCGCGGCCCCGGAATGACGGCGCAGTTTGGCTATGACGCAGTACAGTTAGCGATCCGGTCACCGTGCTCAATATGTACATGCGGCGGCTCGGATCCTTCAAGACTGTAAAAGAAGAAGCGAAAGCCAGAGATCCGCAGCACGGTTGGCATTATGGGTTTCCGACCTTCCCCGCCCGACCGAGCGCAAATTGGCCGACGGGCCCCTCGATGTGAATTTCGATCCTGGTCATCTTGGCAAACAGGTCGATATTGGCAGTGCCTATCGCGCATCCGCCTAGTCCCATTTCGGTTGCGGCAAGATAGAGCGTCTGCATCAGCACGCCGGCGTCTTTGAGAATGAGTGCATAGGCGATGGCGCTGTATTTCCAGGCGACCCGGCCGAAGCGTGCCGCGATCGTGATCAGGACCTGCGGCTGGCCGGGCGCGCCCATGGCGAATTGGGCTCCCCGCAACAGCGCCTCGAGCTGTTGCGGCGGGACGGAAATCGCTACCAGCGAATGTGAGCCGGCATCATAATGATAGAACCCCGGTGCGAGTCCTTCACATTTGCTCACCCCGAGATAAAGCTCGAGCGGATAGCTTGCGCCGCCCGAAGGATAGGACCTTGCGGCGTATTCAACCACCACGCCGGTATCGTTGCTGCTCCATTTCGACTGCACGCGCGCAGTGGCGTCGAGAACGCGCGCAAGCTCGGCGATTGCGATCGGCCGCTCATCGTCGAATATTCGCGTTGAATGGCGGTCGCGGAGAAGCTTCGGCGAGATCGGCCGGGATTGCGCGGCGGCGAGCTTGCGCAGATCTACCTTCTTGCCCGGCCAGCGCGGCCGCACCGCGGGCAGAGGAGGGATCAGGCCCGCATGCGAATAGAGTCCGCCCTGCGGGTTGGCATGCCTTCCCTCCATGCTGCGCGCATGGAAAAGAAGATCGTGAAAGTCCCACAGCACGAGATTGCTATCCCCTTCCGCCGCGCGCAGCGCATCCACGCGCTCGGGCTCGATCTTGAAAAGGATCTGACAATCCAGCAACAGGCCGCAAAGCTCGTTGTTCGGAAAGTCATCCTGCCGGCGCAGCTCTCGCATCCGTCGCGGCGCAGCAAGCAGCGCCACCGCGTTCGCAAGCTTGCGATTGTGAAACCTGAACAGCGCGCCGGCCCGCGGCGATTCCAGCACCAGGTCGTTCCCGCGCCGGCGCAGATAGGCAAAGCGCGAGAGCACGAGAACATCGGAGGCACGAACCGGGGCCACGCGCGGCCAGTAATCCGGAATCTGCGGCTCGATGATGACATCAGGCTGCCGATCGCGTGCGCCGCCGAGGCACCATTCCAGGAGGCCGTGTGCCGCCAATCGCCGCACGAGACGATGAATCTCCTTTTCCGTCTCCGTGCGTTCCGGCGCAAACGAGGAAAGCGGCAGACCCATCCGAAGATCCTGGGCGCGCGCGCTCGCCGCCGCGCCCAACCTGCCCAGGCCGACCGCCGCGTGATCGAAGCTCGCGCTGAGAGTCCCGTCTGCGCGCGCTTCGAGCTTTACGTGATCGAGGAGTCGCGCCGATAGCGTAGCCTGCCGGGCCCGCCGCTGGTTCTTTCGACCGGAAACGCCCAATCGATTACTTCACGTCTGTGGGTGCAGCGGATTGAGCTCCTGCTCCGCAACCGGAGCCGCAAGCCACCCGAGCTTGACGGGAACATCATAGAGGCGCCCGGGCGCAAAGCGGCGATAGAAATGCCGCAGCCCCGGAACGATCACGCGCACGACCGGCACCTCGATATCGGGGCGTGTCTGATCGAGGACGAGAAAATCGAGCCCCGCGCGTGCGGCGAGGTTCACGCACGCGTTCACCTGTTCGCGCCCATCGATTTGCCCGAACTTCGAACCGAAATTCGTCCGCACGGTGCCGTTCGGTATCAGGTAGGGATGGTCTGCAAGCCGAAATGAAACGCCGCCATCCTTGCTTTCGCTCGACGGGTTCTGGCTGCGCCCGCCCATGAGACCAATCGACAGAAATTGACTGAGCTCGGTCATGGCGCGCAGGAGTGCAATGCGCGCGTCGAAATGAGCGCCGGAGCCGAACTCCATCGCCTCCTGGCTATCCTTCGTCCAGTGCGCGATGGTCACAAAAGTGGGCACGCCGAGATCGCTGGTCATATCGAGCACCCAAAGGCGCCGCCCGGTTTCGGCCAGCTGGGCTCTGAGATCGCGCACATAGGGATCGTCGAATTGAGCGAGGTCCAGCTCCGGCCGCCGCAGCCGATTGTACCACCAGATTGCGTACGCATCCCGCTCGACCAGTTCGAGGAAGCCCTGGACGATCGCCTCCTCTAATGTGTTGCCGGCCGCGCAGCCGTTTGAGTCCGTGTGGAAATGGTAGCTGCCTGGGCCGCGGTAGAAAAAATAGAGCAATGTCGCCGGCAGATATTTGAATTTTTCATCGCGCAACGACCAGACCGGCGACCATTCAATCTTCGCCGACGGGTCGAACGGCGGACCAGTCATGGGTGAGTGATCCGCGCCGGATGCGCTCGCCTGATGCGGCCGGTACTGCGCGTCACTCAACAACAGCACGTCATTCGGAAGAATGGCTTCCCCTGGCGCAAAGTCCGTGAACCGCCGAGCTACGCTGATCTCATTGCCCTGAAAAATTCCGGAATAGCGCTCGATCGCCTCCATGAGCGCGCTCGCCTCACCCTGCTCGGCCGTGCTGCCCTTGCCGAAGCTTCCGCCGCTCAGGCCGGCGCGAAGCTCGTCCACGGTCTTTGGGCGACCGGAGAAATTGTGGGTGGCAAGATAGTTGGTATTGAGCGGAAGGTCCGCCTGGATGCGCTCGAGCCGCGACACCACGCCGGTGAGCGGGCTCACGTGCTTTCGGAAACGCGCAACCGTGGCGGCCGAGGAAACACTGCGGTATCCGCCGCTCGTCATCAGGAGCTTGCCCCCGCCTCCGAGCGTGAACGGCGCCGGCGCGCGGCGCGGGTCGCGCAATGCCTTGCGGCCGCAAGCCGGGCATTGCGGGCGGCGCGCGACATAATGCTTCACCACGCTGGCGCCCAGGAGATCGAGGCTGATGATGTGATCGTTGAGCTCGGTCCGAAAAGAGGTGGCGATCGCTTTTGCAATCTCCACCGCTGCGAGCTCGACGCCGCTGCGCCCCATCGTGTTGCTTGCGAGCGGCGAGACCGCGACCGCTTGCGCGCCGGTGCGATCGAGCAGAGCCTTGACCTCCCGGTTGCGTTGCATGCGCTCGGCAAGACACATCCAGCAGGCGCTCTTGCCCGGGCGCAGCACCGGGCCCACCAGCGGAAAAATGCCGGAGGGCTGCGCGAGCAGCCATGAGGTGCGGTCCGAGAGATGCCAGGCGTTCAACTCGGCCAGGCGTTGATCGAGATAATCGTTCACCAGGGTGACGGTGAGATCGGCCCCGCGCTTGCTGACACGAATGCCAAGATTATTCAGCGCCCCTTCGAGCTCGGTGGCACCCGCGACCTCGATTGCTTGAATGCCGACACGACATTTTTTC